>JAYWDN010000127.1:0-24305 GCA_043780615.1 Bacteroidota bacterium
TATTCCAACAGCGAGCTATACTTTGCCTCTTCACGCGCCAACGAAAGAATTTACGAAGCGTCTGGCACGCCCTTTACGGATCTTTATCAAGTAGATACCAAAGGCGCAAATACTGACGTAAACACCTTGAAAGCCTTGCCCGGCAATATCAACTTGCCCAACGTAAACACTGGATGCATTACGTTTTCGCCCGATGGCAAACTGATGATTTTTGCTCGGGGCAATTCTGGTAAACGAAAAGGGGGGAGTGATGTGGATCTTTTTCTTTCGCGCTTTCGCAATGGCCAATGGAGTGATCCAGTCCCTATCAATATCAACCAGCCCAACTCGTGGGAGTCCACACCGGCACTAAGCCCCGATGGGCGCACGCTGTATTTTTCCTCGAACAGAAAAGGGGGCTATGGTGGTCTTGACTTGTATTCAGCACAGATGGACAGCCGTGGGCGTTTTGGCAAAGTAAAGAACCTGGGGTCTGACATCAACACGGCAGGTGATGAACAATTCCCTTACGTGGCCGAAAACGCAAAGCTCTATTTTTCTTCCGATGGTCACCCGGGCTATGGCATGCTTGATCTTTTTGTGGTGAACCGCCTCAACGGAAAAAATACGATCGACAACCTTGGCCCCGCCATGAACTCAACAGGCGATGACTTTGGCATGTTCCTGTTCAAACCCGATCGCGGCTTCTTTACCTCCAACCGTGAAGGAGGAAAGGGCGATGACGATATTTACACTTTCGTGAATGACGACCCTAACCTGAGAGTCGTCAACTATTTTTTGCAAGGGGTGACTTACTCGCTACGCAAAGACAGCACCCGCGAGATTTTGCCCGACACAAAAATTTCGCTGCTGGCAGCCGATGGCGATGTAATGCAGGATTTCACCACGGGCAACGATGGCAAGTTTTTATTTCGTGTTTACGATAATGAAAACTATTTTTTGCTGGGCGAACGCGATGGGTACTTGACCAAGCGGCAAGTGTTCACCACCATCGGCAAGTCGATACCGTTGGCATCGCTGAAAGAGTTAGTTACCAATATCACACTTGACACACTTTTAATTTTAGATAGAAAAGAAAAGAATAAAATTTTTGTGTTGAAGAACATCTACTTCGATTACGACAAGGCCGACATTAGAACGGATGCCGCAAAAGAGTTGGACAAACTTGTAGAGTTGCTCAACGATAACCCCGAAATAAAAATTGAGATGGGCTCGCACACCGATAGCGTGGCCTCAGAAGTCTATAACTTTGAGCTCTCACAACGTAGGGCAGAGAGTACAGTAAACTACCTCATCCGAAAAGGGATTGAATCAAAAAGACTGGAAGCCAAAGGGTATGGCGAGAGCAAACCGATTGCCCGAAATACCAACCTCAATGGAACGGACAACCCCGAAGGCCGCCAGAAAAACAGAAGAACAGAATTTAAAATTTTAGAGATAGGCCCGTCTGTGAAAAAACCCGATGAATTTGACGAAGACAAATATTTCAAAGACAAGGAGAAAGCAAATAATGACAACTGAGAAGTCTCGTTTGTCAGACCTGATGTTAACGCTGGTAACAATTTATTAAAACCGAAATTTTTAGGCGACAACGATTTTCAAGTACCGAAATACTTGTCATCGGTATGCAACTCATGGCATCAAGCCATCAATTGCAAATTTCTTGAGCGCTTGTATTGGCGCAAAGCCTGTCTGATCTCCCTCATCGCTTCTTTCTTGTCCTTTTGCTCTGGAAGATGCAAAAGCGACTTGATGTAAATCAGCACAGTTTCCATCTGTACTTGATCCATCACATCGAGGCTCTGAAGGATTGCCAGTTTAGGTGAATTTTTCATTATCGTAAATAAGTGGTTGTACTGCAAATAACGGAAAACAAAGTGCTGGGGTTCAAGAGATAAGCCTTCAATTAACACAAAAACAATAGCCAGGTAATGTTTCATGCATAATTGACGGTTCTCCACATTCATTACTTTTGTCCGTCAAAAGGTAAACCAATGCTCCTCGTCTTCGATATAGGCAACAGCGACATCACTATTGGGATGTGGAACGGCCAGCAATGGCACCATATTTGGCGTACTCCGTCCAAACCCGATCAGCCCGAATTTTTTTACGGAATAAAAATCCGTGATTTCTTTTTGGAGTCGCACCACGTACCCGATGAAGTAAAATCAATAGTGTTGAGCAGTGTTGTGCCTGGCCTTACAGACAAGATCAAAAATGTGATTACTACGCTTTTTCATGTAAAGCCCTTAATGATCGGCCCCGCTGTGTACGAAAAACTGCCACTCGAAATATTGAACCCTTACGAAATCGGTACAGACTTAGTGGCCAATGCAGCGGCAGCCTTTTCGATTTATAAAAAGACGTGCATCGTTGTTGACTTCGGCACGGCTCTTACTTTTACAACGGTTTCTGGCGAAGGAAAGATTTTGGGCGTATCCATTGCCCCTGGGCTGAAGACCGCGATACATTCACTTTCGCAGAGTACCGCCAAATTATTTGACGTACCCCTTGAAATGCCCGCTTCCGCCTTGGGCAATAACACTGTTACCGCCATTCAGTCGGGGATCCTTAATGGCTATGAGGGGCTTGTAAAAAACGTGGTCACAAAAATCAGGCAGGAACTTAAAACCGATTGCCCCGCTATTGCAACGGGTGGGCTCTCATCAGTAATCACACCGCTTAATGGGTTCTTTTTCTCAATAGAGCCTAACCTGACTTTGAATGGTTTGAGATTTATTTTTGACTGGGTAACTGGGAAATGAACTCGTCTTTATGAAAAACAAAACCCCCAGAAAAGGGGGCTTAGTGTTTAAATTGAATCCTTAAATGTCACCGATGTTCCTGCAAACCTTGCGCGTAGTGCAAGATGTTTTTAATAGATGAATCAGAAGGCTGCAATTGCACTTCGTCCAGTTGTTTTTTTAGCGCGGCCATATCTTGATATTGGCGTTGCAGTTGGCTGTCGCAGATCAGGGCCTTGTCAATCTCCTTCGTTTCCTCTGCCGAGGTTTCGAGGTACAGGCGTCTCATCAAATCGTGTTGGGTAAATGTTTTTATCATAGGCGTTATTATTATTGGTCATCTTCTTGCGAAGGTTTATTAAAGCGTAGCGCATACGGCCCAAAGCAGTGTTGATGCTCACCCCGGTACGGTCGGCAATCTCTTGAAAGCTCATTTGTAAGTAGTGGCGCATAATCAGTACTTCTTTTTGTTCATTGGGCAACTCTTTGATCAACGCGCGCACTCGAGCTTTGGTATCTTGGCGCATCTGAATTGTTTCAAAAGAATTTTCAGCAAACTGCATAGAGTCAAATACGCGGCTGCCGTCTTCTAAAGTCACTTCGGGATGGCGTTTGCGGCTACGGAAATGGTCGATGGCCAAATTGTGAGCAATCCGGCTAAGCCATGGTAGGAATTTCCCTTCTTCATTGTATCGGCCACCCTTGATCACGTTCACAGCTTTGATAAACGTATCCTGAAGCAGGTCTTCGGCCACATAGCGGTCTTTAACAATAAAATAAATGGCAGTATAAACCCTCGATTTGTGCCTGTGGAGAAGCACCTCAAAAGCCCCTTCGTTACCGGATTGATAGAGCGAAACCAATTGGCTGTCGCTGCACTTGTGGTCTATCATTATTATGTTCGTTTAGGTAACGTAAAGGTCTCGATCGATAGCGTTGGGGTTAGTTTTTTGTTTCTTTAGAATTGAAAAGTAGAAATATTTTCGCAAAAGCAAAAAAAAATTCTAAAAAATCTTGCCTACTCTGTCAATCCTTTGCTATTTGAGCAGATTTTTTTACCGTATAATAAACCGATGGCTGCTACAAAAAAAAGAGTAATCAAAAGCCTAGAAAGCTTATCTGACCCCCTGCGCGATTTGATGCGTGACCAATACCCCAATGGGTACGAGGCGAGCATCACACGTATCGCCAACGCCAAGAACGAACCTATCTTTGTGTTTCCATTGGAAACAGATGACTCCGTTTACTTGGTGAAAGTGCCCGCCACCAAAAATAGCAATGGTGGTTATGATGTAGAATCGAGCAAGCGTCAAGAATTTGATGAAGCGGCAGAAAGTGCGGCAGAGCCCGAAAGTATTAACAATAACGATGACATTGAGGGTGAAGAGAATAGCAATTTTGAAAGCAGTAGTGATGAAGACGAAGGCCGCAGTGGTGGCCGCGAAGCGAGCTACGACCCTGATTTTGATAATTGAACCCGCCTTACCCTACCGTTATTATTCCTTAATTGACAGGAGGCATCTGCTGGTCAAGATTTTTAGTTTCAGCGCGAGTACCGTATTTTTGCGCAACTTTTTAAAACCCTTCTAAACAAAGGAATCCCATATATGGCAAAATCTGCTAAAAAAAAATCGGCCAAGCCAGCAAAGAAAGGCAATGCCAAGTCTAAACCTGTAGCCAAGGCAAAAAAGACTGCGAAAGCCAAGAAGAAGCCAACACCGGCAAAAAAGACTGCGAAAGCTAAGAAGCCCACACCGGCAAAAAAGGTGAAGAAAAAGGTCGTGGCAAAAAAAGTAGCGACTAAAAAAGCAGTTGCCCCGAAGAAGCAAAAAAAAGTGCCTGTTGCGAAAGCAAAAGCAGTAGCTGTTCCGAAGCCTCTCGCACAATTGAATATTTTTCCAATCCTTTCGCAGCGGCCCATTGCGCATAAGCCAGCAAAATCATCGGTGATGCCAACGGATAAAACGCGCTACAACGATGTGGAGCTTAAAGAATTTGAAGTACTCATCAACGGCAAACTGAACAAGGCGCGTAACGAATTTAGAATTTTAAAAGATACGCTTAACCGCAACAACGATGAGGGGACAGACTCAACATCAGGTGGAAACACCAAAGTGCTAGAGGATGGCGCAGAAACTGCCGAAAAAGAAAACATGAGCCAACTCGCTGCGCGCCAACTGAAATACATCACCAACTTAGAGAACGCTTTAGTGCGGATAAAAAACGGAACGTATGGCATTTGCTCGGTGACAGGGAAACTGATTTCAAAGGAAAGATTGATAGCCGTGCCGCACACCACGCAATCCATCGAGGCGAAAATGATGAAGCAAGACTGATCAATGCACTTTAGGATTAACAAGATATAATTAATCAAGTTGGACTTCTTACAAAATCATATCGAAGCGTTAGTGTTCTGCTCACCATCGCCTACCAAGGTGGCCGATTTGAAAACATGCCTTTCGGAAATGTTCAATGCCGAAGTGCCAGACGAAGATATTACTGCCGCCTTGCAACGCCTCGAAGAGAAATTTTCATCTGATGAGTTTTCCTTTCAATTGAACAAATCAGGTGGTGGTTATCAATTTTTGACCAAGCCCGCTTATCAGTCAAGCATTGGTATTATGCTGAAACAGCAATCGAAAAAAAGATTGTCAATTTCTGCCATGGAAACGCTTTCGATCATTGCGTACAAACAACCGATCGCTAAGCCCGAAGTAGAAAACATACGCGGAGTAAACTGCGATTATGCAATTCAAAAATTACTCGATAAAGGGTTGATCGAAATCCAAGGCAAGGCCGAGTCGATAGGTAGGCCGATGCTCTACGGCACAAGCCCGAAGTTCATGGAATACTTTGGCATTAACGACATCAGTGAGTTGCCCACACCCAAAGACTTCAGCAACGAAGTGAACACGATTGGTGAAACTCCTGAAAACCAATAGACATTATAAATAGAACTTTTACAGTCGCCCCGACAGAAGTCAGGGCGACTTTTTTATCATCAAGCATAACGCTACCTTCATTCACTTAACGAAATCATCTATGGCACGCGCAAACGGTAAAGCATCAGGAAACAAAAGAACTTCGTTTGGCAAACGGACAGAGGCAGAAAAATCGTTTCGCACACGCAAGCATGAAAAGCCTGGACGAAGCGAGTCGTTTGAAAAGCCAAAGGGCGAAAGAAGTTTTTCGGGTGCGCGCAAATCTTCCTCCTCGCGCTTCGACCGTGGTGAGGGCAAGTCTTCGGTTGAGCGCAAGCCCCGAGCCAACAAACCTTTTGGTGATGGCGAAAAGAGATTTGCGAAACCGGGTGCAGGCAAATTTTCTTCATCACGATTTGGTGGTGAGAAGCCGCGCGAAGAAAGAGGCTCATCGTTCGGTCGAAAGTCAGACCGACCAAAACCATTTACGAAGAGAGAAGGAGGCTCATCGTATGGAGAGAAAAAATTCTCAAAACCCAGTGATCGGAAGTTTTCTTCGTCACGATTTGATAGCGAAAAGCCGCGCGAAGAAAGAGGCTCATCGTTCGGTCGAAAATCAGGCGAGGCAAAACCTTTTCGTTCAGATAGACCAAAACCTTTTGCACGAAAGAGAGAGGATGACCAATCCACTGATGATAGCAGGTTTGCTAAGCGCGAAGGAAAAGATTTTTCAGCTCCACGGTTTGGGGCTGATGAAGACAAGAAAAAATCCGCAAAGCCTTTTGAGAAAAAAGAAGAAGGGACTGACCGCTTCAGCAAATTCAAAAAAGAGGTAAAACCTTTTTCTTCAACCCCAGACCGCTTCGCTAAAACAGAAAGACCTGAAGACGAAAAAAGGGATTTTAAAAAACCGTTTGTAACCAAAGAAAGAAAAACATTTACGAGTACACGCCCAGACCGCACAAAAAAAAATAGTGAGGCCGCAGCTGAGAGTGAAGAAAAAGCAGACGACTTAGTTCGGCTAAATAAATTCATGGCCAACAGTGGTGTAGGCAGCCGCAGGGAAGCAGATGAATTAATAAAGATAGGACTGGTGACAGTGAATGGAGAGACCATCACAGAGATGGGGCATAAAATAAAACCCACCGATGATGTACGCTATGAAGGACGCAAACTAAAGGCGGAACCATTGGTTTATATTTTATTGAACAAACCCAAAGGCTTCATCACCACCACCGATGACCCCGAAGAGCGAAAGACAGTGATGGAGTTGGTGGCCAGTGCTTGCAAGGAAAGAATCTACCCAGTGGGTAGGCTAGACCGCAACACCACAGGGTTACTACTGCTCACCAACGATGGCGACCTTGCTGATAAACTCACGCACCCATCGTACAAAGCAAAAAAAATATACAAGGTGGAGTTGGACAGGGCACTGACAAAAAATGATTTTCAAAAAATAATTGATGGCGTTTATCTTGAAGAGGGTCGCGCAGAAGTGGATGACTTGGCGATTGTCAGTGAGGACGGAAAAGAAATTGGTATTGAACTGCACATTGGGTGGAACCGCATTGTGCGCAGAATATTTGAAGCCCTCGGCTATCAAATTGTGAAGCTGGATCGGGTGGCCTATGCTGGGCTCGACAAGAAAGATATAGGCCGCGGGCAATGGCGCTTTTTAAAGTCTGAAGAAATAGTCTTGCTAAAACATTTTAAGCCATAAGGTCTTAGTCAAAAAATTATTTATTTTGATAAGCTGTTTCCGCGAATAAAACAAAAAACAACAATCATGAAAAACTTATTCTTTGTTTTTTTAATTATCGCACTAGTAATCGTTGCTCCGTTTTCTTATGGACAAGGATTTGTAAACAAGCTAAAAGACAACGCAAAAAAGGAAGCAAAGAAAATTGAAAAGAGTACGGGCGCGCAACCGCAAGTGACCGGTGCAAATAGAAATAAATTGAGCACCAATGTAACGCGCGCGGTGGCAGTGACGCTTGCCGAGGGCGAAGCATTTAACTACTCAGAAAACTGTATCGACTTGGGGGCTACGCTCAGTCAGGTTTCTTTTATAGTGACAAAACAAAATGGCAATGCCACACAATGCTATTCGTACAAAAACGGAAAGAAGATTGCAATTGCTTGCCCCGATGGATCCAATCCAAACTGTCAAACCGGTCTGGCGTGCAGCTATTTTAAACTGAGAAACATAGAACTGTCGAGTGATGAAATAAAAAAGTACGTGACCAATCAAACACAGACCAACAAGATGCAAGCCCCGTCCGTGTCAGACGAACAACTGAAATTAATGGCAGCTTACATGACTCCAGCACAGTTGGAAGAAGTAAAGAAAAACTTGAAGGAGGCTGCCAAGCAAGCCGACAACCAAACCTATTCTGTTGTAATCGGAAGCACAATCAATTTCAATGGAAAAACTTTTGGGCCCTACAAACAAATTCTTCAATTCATGCTGACCCCCGATAACAAACATTTTTATGCTTCTATTTCCGAGGGCGAAGCTACCCCAAAATACAAACTGATCACATCGGCTTCATCGGCTACCCTTACTGCGCCTGGGCTATTGCCACCCATGGCAATTTTAGCATCGGCCGATAATTCTGAATTTGCAGTGTATGCAACAGGCGATGGACAAAATTATAAGATCCTCTCGTCATCAGGGAAAAGCTACGATGTGCCCAATCCCGGATGGTTTCATTCCGCATGGTACACCGCCACAGGCAACCATGTTATTGCGTATGTAAGAAATGAATTGTACATGGATGGACGCATGATAAAAACCTTTGACGAAAATTCGAATTACGAGCCATGCAATTTATTTATCGACTCCGATGGCAAAAACATTTCGGTAGTAAAAGACAACATCATCTCTTTTGGGGATGGAGATCGATATGAATATCCTTTGAAAATAAGTTTGGTGAACATCGGAGGCAAGGCTTACTTCAAATGGATGGCACTTGAAAACCGTGAAGTGGTGGTTTACCAAAAACCACTTTGAGATTGCCCGCGAAATTTATTTTCACAGCAGCCCTTTGGCTGCTTTTTGTTTTTACATTGTTGGCGCAGCAAAAGCAAGAGGATTATTCCACCATATTTTTAGACGACTATCAAAAGGCGGTTCGTTTTTTGCGTCATGAAAAATGGATGGTGCCGCTTATTCAAGCGCACGACCTCAACCCCAGTGAGGTGATCGCGGTTGGCTTTCCAGAGTTGGTTCGCTACAATTCACTTCAAGATAAAATCGAAACCTTTGCGCTGGAGTCGCTTTACGTTCAGTACGGAAAGGAGTATGCCAATTTTTCCATCGGCCTGTTTCAACTCAAACCCTCGTTTGTTGAAAGTATTGAAATCGATTTTTTTAAATTGGGTGGAGCAAAAAAATTGTTCGAAGAATTTCATATCGCAGCAAGCGACACGGTAAAAGATTGGGAGGGTCGTTTTCAACGCTTAAAGCGGATGAAAGACAAGCAATGGTTGACCAGTTACCTTTGCCTGTACTTTAAAGTGATGGAAGCGCGCTATCCCAACTGGAGAAGCAGCGAGGAGAAAATTAAATTTTTTTCGTGTGCTTACAATTGTGGCTATTGGAAATCCAAAATTGAAATTGATTCTTTTCTTAAAAAAAAATTCTTTTATGTTGGATTGCTGACTTCAAAAAAATATTGCTACGCAGATATTGCTTGGTATTATTTTCAGCAACACTGAATTTTATTTTTCAAACAACTTAGTATCCATTCCAGGCAGCAACTTCATTGCATTTTTATAATAGATCTTTTTAAGGATTTCGTCTGACAGCCCAATTCCATACATCCGCCAGAAAGCATGGTAGCGTTTGTGGTAAGGAAAATATTCATCCTCTGTTTCGAGCACGCGAAAGTAGGTTTCATACTCATCGGGCACCCAACTGTCTTTGCCAAACAAAACGCGGTCTTGATATTTTGTCAAAAACGCTTTTGCTGCTCGCGGCTGACGACCCAACTCTGCAATCACTGCGCCAATTTCAGTGTACACATTAGGGAGTTGATCGAGCAACTGCCCTAATTTTTTTAAATCACTTCCATACCAACCTAAATGCGCATCAATGAATTTTGTTTTTGGATGTTTGCGAAACATCTTGTGTTGCTCGGCAATGATCGTTTCCCATTTCACAGAATCCTTATCGTGTCTGCGCCCAGGGTGTAATTTTAATTCGAGCCAGCGCTCATTGACACTATCAATCGGTTGCCAGAATTGTTTCGGGTCTGCGGCATGAATCAACACCGGTATTCCCAGTTCACCGCATTTGTCCCACACGGCATCGATGCGAGGATCGTCAATGGGTACACGCTTTCCGCTTTTATCTTTGGCAAACATGCCGAGGGTTTTGTAAATCTTCAACCCTTTCGCGCCAAACCTCACGTCCGTTTCTAATTGGCGCACGGTGTTGGCAGCCCACTCAGGCTTGTCAATATCAGTGAAGCTAATGTTAGTGAAAAGTACAAAACGCGATGGAAAATTTTTGTTGATGTTCTCCAACGATTTTTGAAGGTGATCGCCACTTCCACCAAAACCTCGGCCACTCAGGTTGACCATCACCACCATGTTTAACTTATCCATTTCTGAAATCAAGCCGCTCAAGTCAGCGGAATTCATGTTGCCTTGATGATTGTGAATGTCGATGAATGGAAATTTTGATCTCTTTAAATGATGTTCCTCCACTACCAGTGAAGTGGGTGGGTCGTACTTTTCAAAATCCATTTTCATATCGAGTGGTTTGTCTTGCGGCCAGGCAATTGTACCGTCTAAGACCAGTGCGGTAAATACAAAAAAGCATTTTTTCATTTTTAAAATAAGTTTTGATGTTACAATCTACGGCAACCCCTTGCAATTGGTTGGATAAATAAGGTTAAGCGGCTGTTAAAAGTTTTTAGCGTGAATCTTTTGCGTCACAGTGCCTTGCGGTGATATTTTAAATCTGGGGTTTATTAAAACTTCTTAACTTGCCTAACCAATTTTTTTCAATGAAAAACATTCTGTTCGTACTCGCCTTCATCTCATTTCATTTGTCAGCCCAGACCGATGCCGCGCTTGATGCCGCGCGAAAAAAAATGGAGGCCAAAGATTTTGTGGGTGCTAAAACTGATCTCACAAAATTTATTGAGTCCAACGCAAAGAATAAAAATGCTTTTACGCTTCGTGGCCGCACACGCATGGCACTTACGGATTACTATGGCGCCATTGGCGATTTTAATTATGCACTCGAGATGGACTCTACCTTGGCCGATGCGCTCAACTTTCGTGGCGAATCAAAAATTAACTTGGGCGATGACGATGGTGCTATCGCAGACTTGGACAAAGCGATCAGGTACAACACGAAATATGGCGAGGCCTACACCAACCGTGGCTTTGCCAAATACAACATTGAAGATCTGCAGGGCGCGTATTTTGATTTTTCTAAAGCGATTGAGATTGGCCCAGTGAATGACGACAAGTATTTTAACCGTGGCATAGTGAAAGCCGAACTGGGCGAATACGTAAGTGCGATCGATGACTATTCGAAAGCAATTGAACTGGATAAGGCGGATGCGAACTTGTACAACTACAGAGGCGTGGCCTATTACAACACCAGCAATTTTGATCCCGCCATTGCCGACTACACCAAAGCGATTGAATTGGATGCGAAGGATCCATTGAAATACGAAAACCGCGCACTGGCAAAAAGTGCCAAAGAAGATTCGAAAGGTGCGCTTGAAGATTATAATAAATCCATTGAGCTCAATGCACAAGACGCAGAGACCTACAACTTGCGCGGAGTGCTAAAACACACGCTGCAAGATTATGACGGAGCGATAGCCGACTATACCAAAGCCATCGAACTGGATGCCACCAACCCTACTTACTTTGACAACCGCGCGCTGAGCAAAACCGAAAAAGAAGATTATGCCGGAGCGGTGGAAGACTATTCTGCTTCCATCGAAATTTATCCTACCGATGCCGAAACCTACTACCAGCGTGGCTTGGTGAAGCTCACCATGAACAACAACTACGATGGCTGTCTTGACCTGAAGCGTGCCGAAGAGCTTGGTTCGCCCGAGGCAAAGGGTGCTATCAAGAAGAGTTGTAAGTAGAAATTTGTAAATTTGACTGCAAACACTGAAAGTTATGGAATCACGAGTCATCAATATCGACCTCGAAATTTTAGGAGGTACACCTGTATTTTTTGGAACGCGGGTCCCTATCAAAAACCTCTTTGACTATTTGGAGTCGGGCGAGTCCATAGATTATTTTCTTGACGATTTTCAAGGCGTCCAGCGGGAACAAGTAGTTAAGGTACTTGAGATGTCTCAGCGACTCATCGAAACTTCGTCAAACATTTTGCATGAAAATTTTACTTGACGAATGCGTGACTAAGCATCTCAAACTTCATTTGAATGACCACGAGGTTTTCACGGTAAGAGAAATGCAATGGAGTGGAATTAAGAATGGTAAACTCATGGGTTTGTGTGTTGAACATGGGGTTGACATTTTGCTCACGATTGACAAAAACCTAACCTACCAACAAAACCTCAAGGCCTACCCAGTAACTATTGTTGTTCTTAACTGTATAACAAGTAAAGTCGAAGAACTTATTGCTTTTCTGCCAGCCTTTCGCAATCAGATTCCAAGCTTTGAAAAGCGAAAAGCCTACCTGATAGAGAGGTGAATCACTTTAGTCAAGGGGCTAAAAAAAACGCCCCGACATTATCGAGGTGTTTCATAAAAATGAGTTTGATCTAAAATCAGAACTTCACCTCGGGTGCTTTGTCTGCACCAGCGGCAGCTTCAAATCCCTTTCTTGCAGTAAAGTCTTCACCTCCACCAAACAAACTCAAAGCAAATCTTTTAAAGAATCCACGAACGTATGAATTATAAACTTTAATCGTTTCATTGTAACGTTGACGGGATACATTGATTCTATTTTCCGTACCCTCCAGCTGCGATTGCAAGTCTTTAAAGTTTTCTGTAGACCTGATTTGAGGATATGCCTCAAAGGCAAGATTGATGGCCGTATTTATTTTTCTTCCGGCTATGTCCAAATCCCCCGGAGTTTTTGCCCCAACAATACCAGCTCTGGCCTGAGTAACCTGAGTGAGTATTCCTTTTTCATTTTCTGCAGCCCCTTTTACAGTGGCGACTAAACTTGGAATAAGATCAGCCCTTCTTTGATAAGCGGCTTGAACATTACCAAATGCTTCATTAACATTTTCTTGTGATTTGATGGCACTATCATAAACCCCGGTTCCCCACATGAAAAACCCAAACACAAAAACTACGATGACTCCAATAATGGCCAGCGTGGTGATTAATCCTTTGCTCATTTTTTTTATTTTTTTTTAAAATTACAATTAATAAACCAAACTTTTTTCCATCAAAAACTCGGCAATCTGCACCGCATTGGTGGCTGCGCCTTTTCGTAAATTATCGCTTACAATCCATAGATTCAACGTGCGTGGCTGCGATTCGTCCCTGCGAAGACGGCCTACAAACACTTCGTCTTTGCCCTGCGAGGTGATCGGCATGGGGTACACGTTGTTTTTTACATCGTCTTGTACAATCACGCCTGCTGTATTTTCTAAAATTTCACGCACTTCGTTCACATCAAATTCTTTGTAAAACTCTACGTTCACGGCCTCTGAGTGCCCACCGATGGCGGGAATGCGCACGGTAGTAGAAGTGACGCCTATGCTTTGATCGCCCAAAACCTTGCGCGTCTCGTTCACCATTTTCATTTCTTCTTTGGTATAGCCATTGTCGAGAAATGAATCGATGTGCGGCAATACATTCATGTCGATGGGATGCGGATAAACTTTTTTCGGGTTGGCAACACCGTTGCGCTCGTCCATCATTTGCTGCACGGCATCTTTGCCGGTGCCCGTCACAGATTGATAAGTCGAAACAACGATGCGTTTTATTTTATACCTCACATGCAATGGTGCCAATGCCATCACCATTTGAATAGTGGAGCAATTGGGGTTGGCAATGATGCGGTCATCGATTTTCAACACATGGCCATTGATCTCTGGCACCACTAACTTTTTAGTTGGGTCCATGCGCCAAGCGGAAGAGTTGTCGATCACGATCGTTCCGTGTTCGGCATACTTGGGTGCCCACTCCAGCGAGGTGCTGCCACCGGCAGAAAAAATAGCAACGTCTGCTGCTAAGGTGCAGCCTTCTTCAATACTTTTTACAGCGTATTCCTTTCCCTTGAATTTTAATTTTTCCCCCACCGATTTAGCGGAAGCGATCAGATACAATTCATCGAACTCGATGTTGCGTTCATCCATCACTTTTAAAACCTCTTGGCCTACCAAGCCGGTAGCGCCCACAATTGCCCATTTCATTTTGCTAATTATTTTTGAAACGTAAAAATACTATTTTTGATAAGACTGTATGATCAAGATCGTTGCGTTTATTTTCTTTGTGGTGTTGGCATCTGTTGGCCACGCACAAGTCTCCGATGATTTTTCGGATGGAGATTTCTTAATCAATCCTGTATGGTCGGGTGCTGCTTCACAGTTTACGGTAAATGCCGCAAAGCAACTTCAACTTAACAACACGGTAGCGGCCACTTCTTATTTATCTACACCCTTTACAAGTTCAAACCTGAACAACTACGAATGGCAAGTTTATGGGAAACAAAGTTTCTCCCCTTCGAATACAAATTACGGAAGAGTTTATCTGGTGAGCGATCAATCCAATCTCCAACTACCGCTCAATGGCTACTTCCTTCAGTTTGGTGAAGCATTGAGCAACGATGCAATTGAGCTATTCAAACAAAGTGGATCAAGCAGCGTTTCTGTCTGTCGGGGAACGAATACTTTGATTGCAAACTCTTTTGCAGTGCGCGTAAAAGTTACCCGCGACAACACGGGGCTTTGGAGTTTGTTTGTTGATTATGCCGGAGGAACAAATTTTGTTTTGGATGCGAGCGGCACAGACCTCACGTACAATACTTCGTCATTCTTCGGTGTGATTTGCACCTACACGATGAGCAACGCTACTAAATTTTATTACGATGATTTTTATGCCGGACCAAAACAAACCGACACTACTCCGCCAACGGTAGCGAGTGTGCAGGCGACTTCAATCAATTCGGTCTCTGTTCTTTTTTCAGAAGCGGTTGATCCCGTTACTTCGCAGCTCATTTCAAACTATTCGGCAAATAATTCCATTGGCAATCCGCTATCAGCAACATTACAACCCGATGGCAAAACTGTAGTTCTTGCATTCATAAATAATTTCCCAAATGGAATTCAAAATCAATTGAGCATTGGCAATGTGAAAGACGTGGCCGCCAATGTGATGGTCACGGCATTGCTTCCGTTTCTATATTTTCAATCGGTACCAGCACAACAAAAAGACATTATCTTCTCTGAAATTTTTCCCGACCCAAGCCCACAGGTCGGCCTGCCAGCGCAAGAGTATATTGAAATCTACAATCGAAGTGTCAATGCATTTGACCTTGCGGGATGGAAGTTTTCGGATGGTGTTTCTACCGCTACGTTTGCAAGTCAAATAATTTTGCCACAACAATATTGGATTGTTTGTGCGGCTGCAAACACCAATCTTTTTTCTGGCAACGTGATGGGTGTTTTCAATTTTCCTACACTGAACAACAGTGGCGACAACCTTACGCTGTGCGACCCCGCAAACAAAACCATTGACTCGGTGAATTATTCGCTCCAGTATTACCATGATGTGGACAAGCAAGAGGGCGGCTGGTCGATGGAGATCATTGACGCCAACAACATTTGTAGCGCAGAAGAAAACTGGGCTGCCTCCGAAGATGCTTCGGGCGGAACACCCGGAAAACAAAATTCCGTTTTTGCCAACAAGCCCGATCTCACCGGCCCACAGTTGCTTTCGGTCACGGCACAGTCATCAACTATTTTGAAATTGTCGTTCAATGAAAAATTAGAGAAGTCGTTGGCCACTGCTTCTTTCGACATTGCTCCTTCTGTTGCTGTTTCGAAAAAATATTTTACGGATTTGTCATTGCGACAAATTACGCTTGAACTCGCACAAAGTCTTGCGCTGCGTGAACTTTATACACTCACCGTGAGCAACCTCAATGATTGTAGCGGCAACATCATCCAACAAGATTTCAGTCAACTTTCTTTTGCGCTGCCTGAGCAAGCCGATAGCCTTGATATAGTGGTGAACGAAATTCTTTTTAACCCAAAAACTGGAGGCGTTGATTTTGTTGAAGTGTACAACCGTTCGCCTAAATACATCAACCTAAAAAATTGGCAACTGGCCAACGATAAAGGAAACATTACCAATGCACAAGTGATCACACTAACCGATTTTATTTTGCCTCCAGCAGGTTATGCGGCAGTCACTTCCGATGTGGCCGCGCTCACTTCGCAGTATCCGCAGGCCGCACAAAAATTTTTGGTTCAGGCTAATTTGCCAAGCCTTCCAGACGATGAAGGATCGATTGCTTTGGTGAACGATCAAAACCTTATCATCGATCATTTCAACTATTCCGATAAAATGCACTCGCCTTTTATCAAAGACAATGAAGGCGTTTCGCTGGAGCGGATTTCATTTACTGAACTTACCAACGATGCGAGCAATTGGAAATCGGCCAATGCTTCGGCAGGTTTTGCCACTCCAGGATTTATCAACTCCAATTTTAAGCGGGAATCTTCATTAAGTGAAAACGCCATCAGCATTGATCCTGAAATTTTTTCTCCCGCTATTCCCGGCAAGGACTTTTCGAAGATCAATTACAAGTTTGACCAAAGCGGCATGGTGGCCAATGCGAAAGTCCTTGACGCACAAGGCCGATTGATCAAGACGCTGGCCAACAACGAAACCCTTGGCTACGAGGGCTTCTTCCGCTGGGATGGCGACCGCGATGATGGAAGCCGCGCCCGCGTAGGCTATTATGTCGTTTGGGTAGAAGTTTTTGATGCGATCGGCTCGGTAACTATTTTTCGCAAGCGCGTGGTCATCGGGAAATAGAAATTATTTCTTGTCGGCCGAACACTTCGCGGTGTGTTTTGTTTTCTATTTTTGCAAATCGAATGAACCTCCCTTCCAACGACTCTTACTTAGACGATCTCGATCCGAAAGAATACATTATCATCAAACGGGCTCGCGTCAACAACCTAAAAAATTTGAGTGTAGCGATTCCAAGAAATAAATTGGTGGTGATCACTGGCCTGTCGGGCTCTGGAAAATCTTCGCTCGCCTTTGATACGCTCTTTGCCGAAGGCCAGCGCATGTATGTGGAAAGTTTGAGTTCGTATGCGCGCCAGTTTCTTGGCCGCATGGAAAAGCCCGAAGTGGATTACATCCGTGGCGTGTCGCCTGCCATTGCCATCGAACAAAAAGTGAACACACGCAATCCGCGCAGCACCGTTGGCACAACTACCGAGATTTATGATTACCTGAAATTACTTTTTGCCCGCATTGGCAAAACCTATTCGCCTGTTAGCGGCAAAGAAGTAAAACGCAATACCGTTGCCGATGTGGTGGACTACATCAACAAACAGAAAGAAGGCGCTCGCGTGATGGTGGCCTGTCCGTTGAAAATTCAAAAAGGAAGAATACTTGAAGATGAATTGAACCTGCTGCTCAGTAAAGGGTTTGCGCGGGTGTTGATGGATGGCGAGGTAAAATTTATTGAAGAAATTTTAGATCCCTCACCCCGTCCTGCGGACACCCCTCTCCCAAGGGAGAGGGGAAGGGGTGAGGGAAAAATAAGAAAAAATTCTAAGCTCATCGTTAGAGTGGGTGAGGTCGAAATCCTCATCGACCGGGCAGCGGTAAATGCGAAAGACGAAGATTTAATTTTTCGGCTTTCTGATTCGGTGCAAACCGCATTCTTTGAAGGCCATGGCGACTGCACCCTACATATCGAAGGCTCGATCAAAAAAAATTTCTCCGACCGTTTTGAATTGGACGGAATCACGTTCACAGAGCCTTCTGTAAATTTTTTCAGTTTCAACAATCCATTTGGCGCATGCCAAACGTGCGAAGGCTTCGGAAAAATTTTGGGCATCGATGAAGACCTCGTCATCCCCAACAAGGGCATGTCGGTGTACGAAGGCGCGATCGCCCCGTGGCGCGGTGAGACCATGAGCCAATGGCTCAAGCCGCTGCTGAAGAACGGAATCAAATTTGATTTCCCCATCCATCGTCCATACAGTGAACTCACTCAACTTCATCGCGACTTGCTTTGGAACGGCAATGAATATTTCGAAGGCCTTCATGCGTTCTTTAAATACTTGGAAACGAAAACATACAAAATCCAATATCGGGTTATGCTTTCGCGCTATCGTGGCCGCACTACCTGCCCTGACTGCCGTGGCACAAAATTGCGCAAGGATGCCTCGTATGTAAAAATTGCGAACACCTCCATCACCGATTTGGTGTTGACACCAATTGAAGAGGCGTTGGTATTTTTTGAAAAACTGAAACTCGATGCCTATGATCAAAAAGTTTCTGATCGTATTCTCACCGAAATAAAATCGCGCCTTGGCTATATGCAAAAAGTGGGGTTGGGCTACCTCACCCTCAACCGCGTGACCTCAACTTTATCAGGCGGAGAATTTCAACGGATAAAATTAGCAACGGCATTGGGCAGCGCACTCGTTGGCTCCATGTACATCCTTGATGAGCCCAGCATTGGCCTTCATCCGCGCGACACCGCCCGCATGGTAGAAGTTTTAAAATCGTTGCGCGACATGGGCAACACCGTAATTGTTGTTGAGCATGAAGAAGAAATCATGCGCGCTGCCGATCAGATCATCGACATCGGGCCCGATGCAGGGCAACATGGTGGCGAGCTGGTTTTTCAAGGTTCGATGAAGGACCTGAAGACAGGCACTCACTCGCACACCACCGATTACCTTACGGGAAAAGAAAAAATAATCGTGCCTTCGCAGCGAAGGAAATGGAAAGACGCTGTTACCGTTGTAGGCGCACGTGAAAATAATTTGAAAAACCTGGAAGTTGTTTTTCCACTGGGCATACTCACCGTTGTCACGGGAGTGAGCGGCTCGGGCAAATCTACGTTGGTCAAAAAAATTCTTTACCCTGCCACTGGTCGTGCCAACGGATCGGTAGCAGAGACGCCCGGCAAGTACGATCAGCTTACGGGGGATGTTGCAAAAATCAGCCATGTAGAATTTGTAGATCAAAACCCGATTGGCAAATCATCGCGCTCGAACCCGATCAGTTATGTGAAAGCCTACGATGCCATCCGCCAACTTTATGCCGACCAGACCCTATCGCAACAGCGCGGCTATAAACCTTCTCATTTTTCTTTCAATGTGGAAGGCGGCCGATGCGAAACCTGCGAGGGCGAAGGCGAAATCAAAGTGGAGATGCAGTTCATGGCCGATATTTTTCTGAACTGCGAAAGTTGCAATGGCAAACGCTTCAAACAAGAAGTGCTGGAAGTAGAACACAAGGGCAAAAATATTGCCGATGTGCTCGACATGACGGTGGAAGAGGGGCTCGAATTTTTCAAAGACAAAAAACCAGTTTACGAAAAAATATTTCCACTAAACGAAGTCGGGCTTGGTTATGTGAAGCTTGGGCAGTCGTCCAACTCGTTGAGTGGTGGTGAAGCACAACGCGTGAAGCTCGCCTCTTTTCTTGGAAAAAACACAGATGTGAAGGGCAACATCCTTTTTATTTTTGATGAGCCCACCACGGGCCTGCACTTCCACGACATTTCTAAATTATTGAAAGCCATCAATGCGTTAGTCGATATTGGCCACACCGTGATTGTGATTGAGCACAACATGGAGGTGATCAAGTCGGCTGATTGGATCATTGACCTTGGCCCTGAAGGCGGAGAAAAAAATGGAGGACACCTTCTTTTTGCGGGCACACCCGAAGAGATGGTGAAGAAAGGGAAGGGCTATACGGCCGATTTTCTGAAAGGGAAGGTTTAGATTTTAGAAATCCATTCAAAGGTTTCTATTGCCATAACAGGAACCAAGTTTTGCTTCCCACTTTTGAATGCATGATCTGCACCTTCTATTTTCTGTAGCGTAGCCAAGGGCAATTCACTCGTCACTTTTTCTATCAAACTCCATTCTGCTAGTTCATCTTTGGTTCCTTGCAAAAAAAACATCGGGATCTTTATATCTTTTAAATGTGCGGCCCGCTCAACAGAAGGCTTGCCAGGAGGATGCAATGGAAAACCGAAGAAGATAATTCCTTTCACAAAACCGTGTTTGGATTGAGATAGATATTGAGAAGACATTCGCCCGCCAAATGATTTGCCCGAAACAAAAAGAGGAATTTTCGGAAACAACTCGTGCGCTATGTTGATGGCTGCTTCCACCGTTTTATGAGCAACGGCTGGAAAGTCAGGCCGCTTTTTCTTTTGTTCAGTAAACGGAAAATTAAAACGCAGCGTAGCAATGTTGAGCAAAGCCAATTCGTTTGCGGTCGAAATCATAAAGGAATGATTCATCCCCGCTCCTGCGCCATGAGCAAGTGTCATTATACCAATTGCCTTTTCGGGAATAATAATTTCTGCCGACACTTTACCGATGGAATCAGAGACATGAATTGAGAAGCTGCGCGTTTCCATATTCGATTATAAACTTCAACTTTCAGCGTTCAGAATCCAGGTGTTTTGAAATAAATCCGTTTCAACCATAGCTCAAAAATCGGGTCTATAAATTCGGGGTACGGCCCCATGAAATCAAGAGTTTCCTTTTGTTCTAGAGTAGCTTTAATTTTGAGCACATTGGCTGAGGTGCCTAAATTATATTTTCTAAGGGTCGCTGCAGCACTTAGTTTTTCAGTTTTTTCGACAATTGCTTTTAGGAAATTCACTTGTGTATTGCTGAGATTCTCCACTTCACGTAAATAGAGTATTGAATTTTCCAGTACCAATTCAGTCAAGGCGTCATGCACAGTATTAGTGTCGGCCGATTGGAGTGTCATCACCCAGGTTTTTTGTGAAAGCTGTTGCACAAAGTAGGGGTGGTTCTGTACAGCCGATGCAATTCCTTCTGCGGCTTCTTTTTCGATTCTTTTCCGGGTTTTCTTAAACGAGTGCGTAATGTAATCTACCCAATGCTTTGTTGTTATCTTTTCCAGGAACATCAGGTCTCCGAATTTGTAGAATGGCATTGATTTATTTTCGAATAAATCCGTAATCATGTGCCGTTTGCTACCGAACAAACAGTAACAAACATTTTTATGGGTCTGCCACGAGGCCCTCAATTGTTTCTGAAACTCAAGAGGTTTTTCATAAAAGGAGAGGTTTTGAAATTCATCGATGCAAATGATGATCTTGATTTTTTTTACCCTTGCAATTTTTTCTGGCAACATCAATATCTCTTCAATACTTTTCGAACTGGGTTGAATTTCCAGCGACACGGTAAAGTCATTAGCTGGGTCTGACCCGATACTAAAGCGGGGAACGATATTTTTCAAATATCTTTTTCCGTTCGTCAGCCACTCTTCCCATTTATTCGATGTGCTTTTTAACACCTCCCGCGAATAGCTTTCATAAAATTCCTTTTCCGTTCGGATATTGAAAAGGTCGAGATTGCAGACTTTTATCTTTTCATTGCCTGACCTGATTTGTTTTACGGCCTTTTGCACAAGTGATGACTTTCCCCAGCGCCTTGGTGAAATGAGGATAGTGTTTAGCCCTGAACTCAAATTGGTCGTTAGTCGCTCTACCTCTTTTTCACGGTTCACGAAAAACGGATCAGCAACGATCCGACCAAAAACAAACGGAATAAGTAGTCTTTTATCCATAACTTACTTAAAGGTAAGTTACTATTTGGTAACTTACAAATTGGTAAGATGTTTTTAATGCGCCTCGAGCCAATTTTTGCCAATGCCCACTTCCACTTCCATGGGCACCTCCAGCAGCACGGCAGTTTTCATTAGTTCGATCACTTTGGGTTTTACAATTTGTTGTTCGTCCACATGAAGATCGAAAACCAATTCGTCATGCACTTGCAAGATCATTTTTGTTTTTAACTTTTCTTTTTGCAGCCACCGATGGATGTTGATCATCGCAATCTTGATGATGTCTGCTGCGCTGCCTTGTATCGGTGCATTGATGGCATTGCGTTCGGCAAAGCCGCGTGTGGCCATGTTGCGCGAGTTGATGTCGCGCAAATATCGCCTGCGCCCTAAAATCGTTTCCACATATTCTTTTTCGCGGGCCAGATTGATCGAGTCGTCCATGTAGCGTTTGATGGCGGCAAATTCTTTGAAATACGAATCAATAATTTCGGCTGCTTCGCTGCGGGCGATGTTCAGGTTTTGCGCCAAGCCAAACGCGGTGCTTCCATACAAAATCCCAAAGTTCACTTCCTTCGCCTTGCGCCTCATGTCGGGCGTTACTTTGTCCAACGCCACTTTAAAAACTTTGGCAGCCGTGGTGGTATGAATGTCCCGACCAGTGCGGAAGGCTTCAGTCATCGTTTCATCTTTCGCAAAAGCAGCGGCTATCCGCAATTCGATCTGAGAATAGTCGGCCGACATGAAAAGAAAGTTTTTATCGCGTGGCACAAAGGCACTGCGGATTTGTCTTCCTTTTTCGGTACGGATCGGAATGTTTTGAAGATTGGGATTGTTTGAACTCAACCTTCCCGTTGCAGCCACTGCCTGCCGATAGTCGGTATGAACCCGATTGTCAAACTTGCTCAACATTTTTGGCAATGCATCTACGTAAGTCGAGCGCAGTTTTTCGTATTCACGGAAGTCGAGTATTTTTTTGACGATGGCATGCTCGTCTGCCAACTTCTGCAGCACTTCTTCGCCTGTGGCGTACTGCCCCGTCTTTGTTTTCTTTGCTTTGTCGAGCAGCTTGAGTTTATCGAATAATATTTCGCCCAATTGTTTTGGCGAAGCAATGTTGAACTCTGCTCCCGCCAATTCAAAAATTTCTTTCTGGACTTGTTCACTGTCTTTTTTTAATGAAGAAGACATGCCTTGCAGAGCCGCTTCATCTAAGGCAACACCTTCGCACTCCATCGAAGCCAGCGCGTAAACCAAGGGCATCTCAACTTCGCGCATCAAGCGCCAGTGGCCGCGCGCATGAAGT
Source organism: Bacteroidota bacterium (assembly GCA_043780615.1). GTDB lineage: Bacteria > Bacteroidota > Bacteroidia > Cytophagales > Cyclobacteriaceae > ELB16-189. The sequence goes on from JAYWDN010000127.1 coordinate 22,746, forward strand.
TCTTTTTCAAGTTTAGATTTTAATTGAAGGGTTAGGTCACAACGCTCGCCATAATTTTTGACCTCGTCTTTGTCGCTGCCAATAAGCGGATGATCTAAATATTGATTGCAAAGAATTCCCAAATCGTGCGAAGACTCGGGTTCGATCAAATAATGAGCAAGCATGGTATCAAACAAAATACCCTTCACTTCGATTCTGATTTTTTTTAGAGCAAGCACACTTTGTTTAATGTTGTGGCCAACTTTGGTGATCGACTCATTCGAAAACAATACTTCAAATTTTTGAAGTTCTTTTTGCTCCCTTATCGAGATAAAAAATGCTTCACCTGCTGAGAATGAAAATGCAAGGCCAGTGATTACCGAATCAAAATTTACTGCTTCGTTTGTAGCCACTTCAATGGCAATTTCTTTTTGAGCTTTAAGTTTTTCGATCAGTTCAATAATGGCGGCTTCATCTTCAATTTTTTTGTAGTTGGCTGATGACGCCTCAAAAGATTTTTTTTCGATTTCATTTTCTGTTTGAACAACAGGTGAGCCAAACATGGCAAGTTGCGAAGGCTTGTTTTCTTTGATCACGGGTGCGGGGCTTCCCGAAGTTGCAAACACGCGCGGCAACATGGTTTTAAATTCAAGCTCTTCCATGATCGGCCTCAGCGATTCGCTTGGCCCTTTGTAGCGCATGGCCTCTTCATCAAATTGTATTGGCACATCAAGCACAATGGTTGCTAATGTTTTAGATAAAATTGCTTGCTCACCAAATTGCTCCACGCGCTCTTTCTGTTTGCCTTTCAATTCAGAAGCATGTGCCACCACGCCCTCTACAGTTTTGTACAGCTTTAATAATTCTGAAGCTGTCTTTGGCCCGATGCCGGGGATGCCGGGAATATTATCTGACGAATCGCCTTGCAGGCCGAGCATATCAATGACTTGCGATACATTTTCAATGTCCCATTTTTCGCACACTTCTTTCGGCCCCAGCACATCCACGGCATTGCCCATGTAAGCGGGCTTGTAGAGAAAAACATTTTCCTTCACCAGTTGTCCAAAATCTTTGTCGGGGGTCATCATAAAGACTTCAAAGCCTTCGGTGGCCGCTCGCGTGGCGATCGTGCCGATGATATCGTCCGCTTCGAAGCCGTCCAATTCCAGAATCGGAATGTTGAAACAGCGAATAATTTCTTTTACTGTGGGTATTCCGTGCTTGATGTCTTCGGGTGTGGCTTGGCGCGTGGCTTTGTATTCTTTAAACAAGCCATCGCGAAAAGTGGGGGCAGCCGTATCAAAGGCTACGGCAATGTGTGTGGGCTTTTGTTTTTGCAAAACCTCCAACAGTGTATTGGTAAACCCAAATGGCACGGAGGTATTGCGGCCTTTGGAATTGATGCGCGGGTTTTTGGTGAACGCAAAATGCGCACGGTAAACGAGCGCGTAGGCATCGAGGAGAAAAAGTTTTTTGGTCATGTGCGAAGGTAGAAAGAAGGGATTCAAATTTTAAAAGAAAGAAGAAGCCTTGCCTCTTTTCTTTCTCCTAAATTCTGGGTAAATCGAAATACCCTAACCC
>JAYWDN010000128.1:0-23772 GCA_043780615.1 Bacteroidota bacterium
ACGGTATAAAAATAAGATTTATCGATGCGATGGAGTTTTGCCTCGGGCGCGTGGCACTTTAAGATAATCCGCGAAGGTTAATTCTCTGCGGCAACCGTAGTTCCGCACAAAGAGCAAAATGGCAAGTGCGCAAAATTTTTGTGGCCACACGTTGAGCAGTTTTTGAAAAGCTCCAAGCCGCAATGACGGCAAAAGCTTGTCACCAGTTTGTAGGTTTCTTCTTCCGAAGTTTTAGCCAACGGAAACTCCCACTTCTTCATCATGAAGTCTTTGCCGCACGAGGGGCAGAAATGATTTTCGAGCGACTTCTCGGCCGTTTCGGTCTGCACTTTTTTGGAGCGCTCTTGGGTAGAAGTTTTTAGCTCAGCTTGCTTCTGCTCTAAATAAAGACGAATGCGTTTGATGGCATAATAGCCAAGCCCTACACACAAGGCAATGCCCACCGTGTAGCGAATGTAGCCACCATAGCTGGGAAGGTACGGCACCAGTCCAAAGAAAAAAGCATACACGGAAAAGAGGCTGAACCCAAAATAGATCGGCCAGAATTTGTGCTTGCGGTAGCGCACAAAAAAGAAAATGCCCAAGGCTAAAATAGGGGCCACGAAGAGAAGCCTTATCAGAAAAACTTTTAGGTCATAGCCTTTCATCTTCGTAAAATATTTTTCTTCGGCTTTGTATTTTTCTTGATCAATGGATTGCTGTATCGCTGCTCTTTTCTTTTCGACTGAGTCGGTTCTGCTCTGCACACCGTTGAGTTGCTCACGCCAGTCTTGTTCTACTTTATAAAATCCGTCCAGCTTTCGCGCACGGCTCACTACCTCTTGGTCTTTGTCAGGCGAGCCCAATGTCTTCCGGGTTTCCAGCCAGTTGTCAAACGATTGCTTTTCGTTGGCGTAGTTGCCGTTGGCAGCGGCTATCGTTTTTTCAATCGTCTCTCTCTTCGAAGTAAAATTTTCCATCACCGTTGCTTGCGAAGCCATATTCTTTTCAAGAACAGCCAGCGCACCTTTGTCTTCAAAGTTTTCGGGCAAAGGTCGCTCTACTGCGGTGTCGAGGTCGCCAATGATCTCTGACGACAAGAGGATCAAGAGCGAACAAAGAACAATGGAGATGGTGTAGTAAATAATTTTTGAAGTCCGTTCTAGTTTTTTGCTGTTGAGTTCCATAATAATAGATTTGGTGTGCTTCTTTTGATTTCAATGTAAGTAACTAAAATTAGGGGATCTCTAAAACTCCTTGTACCCTTCTCTTCTGCCTGCCTGCACGAAGCCGTTTCGGCAAAGGCAGGGAGAAGGGAGAAGGGTTGAGGTAATAAAAAGATAGGTTTTTAGAGATGCCCATTACTTTATTACCTTTGCCTCCATGAGATTTTTTGCAGTTGTGCTCATTTTTTTAAGAGTTGCTGCCTCCTACGCCCAAGCACCTGAAGTGCCCCACAAAATTCATTTTGCGGGCATGACATTGGCCATCCGCGATGACGCCCGCAACGAGATACAGAAAGATGTAGATGCCCTCACCAAGCATGCACGCTATTTTGAAATGAAAACAGAGCGTGCCAAAACCTATTTTCCCATCATCGAAAAAATTTTTCGCGAAGAGCAATTGCCCGAAGATTTTAAGTTCCTCGCCTTGCAAGAAAGTTCGTTGGTATCCGATGCCGTTTCGGTTTCCAACGCAGTGGGCTTTTGGCAGTTCAAGGATTTTACAGCACAAGAAATGGGACTGCGCGTGGACGATCAAATTGATGAGCGCATGAACATCGTATCGGCCACGCGGGGCGCTGCGCGTTACCTTAAACAAAACAATGTCTATTTCAACAATTGGGTGTTGGCGTTGCAGGCCTATCAGATGGGCGCGGGCGGTGTGAAACGCTCGGTGGGCGATAAGTACAATGGCGATCGGCACATGGAGATCACTTCAGAAACATATTGGTATGTGAAAAAATACCTCGCTCACAAAATAGCTTTTGAAAACGCCTGCCACGGAACTCCCAAACTTAATGTGGCCTTGGTAGAAACAAAGTATGAGAAAAAGCTGAGCGACATCGCCAGCGAAGTGGCGGTAGATGAAAACACGTTGAGAGAATACAACAAATGGGCAAAGACGGGCATTGTGCCTGGCGATAAACCTTACATGTTACTGGTACCCACCGGAAATATCTTGCAAGACTTTAACAGCTTGACAATTAATTCAGAAAAAGCATCGAAGGCCGTGCCTTTGAAAAACAATTTAGAGGCCACTGAGCGAATGCATATCAACGGAGTAGAAGCCTTGAAGGCCTCGGTCGGTGAAACCTTACCGTTACTGGCAGCACGTGCCAGTATAGACGTATCGCGGTTTATGACAAACAATGATTTGGCCATTGACCAAGAGATCAAGCCGGGTGTGTTTTACTTTATAAAGAAGAAGAAAAAGAAAAATCCAACTTCTACCTATCGCGCCAAACCCGGTGACGACCTTTGGCTAATAAGTCAACAGTTTGGGGTGCGGTTGCGCCAGCTCAAGAAGTTGAACCCCACCCTTGAAGACTCAATGATTGCAGGTGGAACGGTGGTGCGATTGAACAACAGTGCCGCTCCACTTTTGGAAGCCTCGCCTCACACGGATGAAGTAGCGGAGTTGAGCAATGATAGTTTTGCTTGGGCTGCTAAGCCTTCTGAACAAAAAAAATCTTCCATTGAGCCATCCATAAAAAATGATGAAGAAAAGAATACGATCATCGATCATAAACTGCTTGTAGATTCAGTTGTTGACCAAAAAAGTACATCCGTTGAAATAGAAAGCCCGGTGATTTTCTATGAAGTGAAAAATTCTGATACCCTTTATGGGATCGCTCGACAGTTTGGGGCGACTATAAAAGAGGTGATGGATTGGAATGGAAAGACGACTTTGAAGATAACGCCCGGTGAAAAATTGAAGATACAGCGAAAGTAACCCCGTATTTTTTTACAATTTTTGCGAAATCCTTACTTCGATGGCTTTATGTTGAAAGCAAATGGAGGCCGATTCATAAAAAAGGATAATTTTGCGTAGAAAGAAAACTGATTAATTATATAAGGATGATGCTGATGGATATGGGAGTTAAAACACTAGATGTTGTTATGTTGGTGGATGATAATGACACCGATAATTTTATTAGTAAACGGATCATAGAAATCACAAAATTCTCAACTCGCGTTGAGGTGAAGAGTTCGGGCAAAGGTGCTCTGGACTATTTAAGGGAGCACGAGAACGAGGCCGAAAACTTACCGAGCATTATTTTTCTTGATATCAATATGCCCATTGTGGATGGGTTTGTATTCCTCTACGAATTTGAAAAATTCAACGAACTGGTTCGCAACAAGTGCAAAGTGATCATCCTCTCCAGTTCTGATAACAAACGTGACATCGACAAGATTGTCAACAACAACCACGTAATCAAGTTCATCACCAAGCCGCTCACCGAAGTAGCCCTTGACGAAATCAAACTCAGCAATATTTAAAGATTGATTGTAGCCGGGTTGAGGCTGTTTTTCTATTTTTGATAGAAACAAGTTTAGCCATGATGATTCGATCAACTACTGCCACCACGTCTTTATTTGCATTTCTGTTTTGCGCGATTGGGCTATGTTCAAATGCACAAATCGTAAAAGTTGATACGGTAACAAAGTGGAAAAAAGCATTTAAAGCAGGCCTCAATCTCAATCAAGCTTCGTTCACTTCAAATTGGAAGGGAGGCGGTGTCAACTCGATCGGCCTCACTTCTTTTCTTAGTTACAAAGCCAACTACAAAGGCGAGCACAATTCGTGGGACAACGAGATTGATTTGCAGTACGGCATGGTCAACAACCAAGGGCAGGGCTACCGCAAAACCCTTGACCGTATTTTTCTCGACACCAAATACGGCCACGCGCTGAGCAAGAAATGGGACCTTGCTTTTTCGGCCAATTTGCTTTCGCAATTTGCCAAAGGCTATAAATATTTTAAAACTAAAAGCGGCAACGATTCATTGATAGCTCTTTCTGCCTTGTTTGCTCCGGGCTTCATCACAGTTGGCGTAGGCTTTGAATACCATCCAATCGATTACTTTAAACTTCGGCTTTCACCTTTTGCACCTCGCCTCACTATTGTGAATGATGTAGGACGTTTTGTAAGGGCCGACAATTTAAGACCTTATGGAGTTTCGCCCGACCGCACCGCACGCGTGGAGTGGTTGGCCTTTCAAATGTTGGCTGAATTCAACAAAGACATTGCCAAGAACGTGAACCTGAAGTGGCGCTATATTTTGTTCGCCAATTATCAAGAGCTTTCAATTGATCAACTGTACCATCGCCTCGACTTGAACCTTACCGCTAAGATTGGCCGGTTTGTGAACATGAACATCGGCACCATCTTGTTGTACGACCATAATCAAGACAACGGTGTGCAGTTCAGTCAGGCTTTTTCATTGGGGATGCTTTATACCTTCCAAAATTTTGAAGACAAGAAGTAGGCAGTTTATTGATGATTTGAGTCAAAATATCAGCATTGGACAAGTATATCGCAGCAAAAGCTACTCTTCGATCTTTCAAATCCTTTTGGCTGTTCCAAATCCATTCCCTACATTTGCAGCCCATTAAAAAAACAATTGTTTAACCCATGAAAAACTACGAGACAGTATTCATTCTCAATCCCGTTTTGTCTGAAGACCAGGCAAAGGATGCTGTCGAGAAATTCAAGAAGGTGCTGACCAAGGCCAAGGCCGAAGTCATCAACGTAGAGCAATGGGGACTAAAGAAGATGGCCTATGCCATCCAAAACAAGTCCACAGGCTTTTACAACCTGATCGAATTTGCGACAGAGAACTCCGGCATGATCAACACGCTGGAAACCGAATTTAGGCGTGACGAATCGGTCATGCGCTTTCTTACCACCGTGCTGGACAAGCATGCGGTAGCATACAATGCGCGCAGGCGCAAAGGCGAATTCAACCGCACTAAAAAAACAGTCACTAAAAGAGCCGAAGCATGACACTGATGAACGAACCCATTAAGCGCGCAGAAGTAAAGCCAAAATACTGCCGCTTCAAAAAGAACGGGATCAAGTACATTGATTACAAAGACCCTGATTTCTTGTTGAAATTTATCAACGAACAAGGCAAGATTTTGCCCCGCAGGCTCACGGGCACCAGCTGGAAGTTTCAGAACAAAGTAGCACAAGCCGTGAAACGCGCCCGCCATATTGCCATATTGCCGTACCTGGCCGACCAAATGAAATAACCTAAAAACCTGATAACCATGGAAGTGATTTTGACACAAGACATAACAGGGCTGGGTTACAAAAACGATACTGTAAAAGTAAAACCCGGCTATGGCAGAAACTACCTCATCCCCACGGGGGTGGCGTTGATCGCCAACGATTCGAATAAAAGAAAAGTAGCGGAAGACATCCGCCAGGCCGCACACAAAGCTTCGAAAATCAAACAAGATGCCGAAGCAATGGCTGCAAAAATTGGCGAGATGACCGTAGAGATTGGCACGAAGGCAGGCGAGACTGGAAAAATTTTCGGAGCCGTTACTTCGTTGCAAGTGAGCGATGCCTTGAAGGCTAAGGGCTTTGACGTTGATCGCAAGAAGATCAGCTTCAAAGAGCAGCCGAAACAACTGGGCATGTACGCTGCGTTGTTGGATCTTCACAAAGAGGTGAAACACACCATTCAAGTGAACGTGACCTCGGAGTAAGTGGGTTAGAAATTGAAAAAGCCGAGGAGAAATCTTCGGCTTTTTTTGTTAACTCCTTGCCCGTTATCGTTATCCGTTAATGGTTAATAGTAAGCGTCCGTATAACGATTAACGGATAACTTTTTCCTCAATCTTATTGACCAACTCCTCGTACCAGCCTTCGCCATATTTTCTTACCAGCGGCTCTTTCAAAAACTTGTAGAGGGGCACTTGCAGCGATTGGCCAAAGCTGCAAGCAGCCGAGCAGATGCTCCACTCATGGTAATTTACAGCTTCAAAATTTTTCTTTTTGGTGATGCGGATAGGATACAGGTGGCATGAGATCGGCTTGCGGTACGAAATTTTCCCATCGAGGTAAGCCTGCTCGATGCCACACTTGAGCACGCGCTGTTTGTCGTAGTGGGCATAGGCGCACTCGCGGCCTTCAATGGTGGGCGTGGAGAAGTCTCCATCTTCATCTAAAATGTAGGGGCCTTGTGCTTCAATACTTTTTAGGCCATCGGGGGTGAGGTACGGCTTTACCTGCGCTTGGATTTCTTCCATCACCGAAAGTTCATCTTCCTCTAAAGGCGCGCCCAAGTCGCCTTCTACACAGCAAGCACCTTTGCATTTCTCGAGATGACAAACAAACTCTACTTTGGCAATGTCATCTGAAACCAATACGTCACCAACTTTAAGCATAAATCAACTTATTTACGCGACAAATGTATTTCAAAAAGCGTAGAGTGTTATTATCTTTGTACACGATGAAACAAATTACGTTGACTGACGCAGAGAATAAATTCAAGACATTCCTCGATTTCGTGAAAACCTTGAATTACACAAAAGTTGTAGAGGCCGAAGAAACAGCCGTTAATGAATTACAGAACAGCCTCATGCAAGTTAAACTCATCCAGACTGGCAAGTTGCCTAAAAAATCTGCCGAACAGTTATTAGATGAGCTTTCGAGTTAATCTAACCCCAGATTTTGAGCGTCAATTTAAGCGGCTTGCTAAGAAATACAAATCGCTACCTCAAGATTTGTTATCGCTTATTCATTTATTAAAAAATGATCCAGAGCAGGGTGTTGCTTTAGGTCATACCTTATAAAATCAGACTCTCCATCTCTTCTAAAGGGAAGGGAAAATCGGGTGGAGCAAGGGTGATTACATTTGTTATCCATAAAGACCGTGACGTCTATTTAATATCTATCTATGATAAAGGTCAGCTGGACAACCTCACGAAAGAACAGATCATGCAATTACTAGTTAATGCAGGATTGACCTAAACTAATAATGGATTACTTAAAAACTTTAAATCCACCCCAGCACGAAGCCGTGGTGAACACCGAAGGCCCGTGCATGCTCATAGCCGGTGCAGGCTCGGGAAAGACACGCGTGCTCACCTACCGCATCGCTCACCTGATGCAGGCCCAAGGCGTTGACCCATTCAATATCATGGCACTCACGTTTACCAACAAGGCGGCCAAGGAAATGCGTGAACGCATTGAAAAAGTAGTCGGTGCCGATGCGCGCAATCTGTGGATGGGCACTTTTCACTCGGTCTTTGCTCGGATCCTTCGGGCGGAAGCGCACCACTTGGGCTACCCCAACAATTTTACGATCTATGACACTGACGATTCGAAATCTTTGATCAGAAGTGTGGTGAAAGAGATGCGGCTTGACGACACACAATACAAAGTCAACATGGTGTACAACCGCATCTCGGGTGCGAAAAATAAATTGATTTCGTGGCAAGATTATTTGGCCAACCCCATGTTGATGGGCGATGATGCCGGAAACATGCGGCCAGAGATTGGCAACATCTACAAAAAATATTCGGAGCGCTGTTTCAAAAGCGGAGCGATGGATTTTGACGATCTACTTTTCAACACCGACAAACTTTTTAAAGAACACTTGGAAGTACTGAACAAATACCAACACCGCATTCATTATGTGTTGGTCGATGAGTTTCAGGACACCAACCTTTGCCAATATTTTATCATCAGAAAATTGGCGGCTGTCAAACAAAATGTTTGTGTGGTGGGCGATGATGCCCAAAGTATTTACGCTTTTCGCGGAGCTGATATTTCGAACATCCTCAACTTCGAAAAAGATTACCCCGACTTGCGCATCATCAAGCTCGAACAAAACTATCGCTCTACCAAAACCATTGTGGAGGCGGCCAATTCGGTGATCGCCAAAAACAAAGCGCAGCTTCCAAAAAATGTGTGGACGGCCAATGAAGACGGCACGTTGATCGAGTTGATCAGGGCAGTCTCTGACAACGAGGAAGGAAGATTGGTGGCCTCGTCTATTTTTGAAGAGAAGATGCAGCATCAATATTCGTTCAGCGATTTTGTAGTGCTCTACCGCACCAACAGTCAGAGCCGCGCCATGGAAGAGGCGCTGCGAAGGATGAACATCAACTACAAAGTGGTGGGCGGCCTTTCGTTTTATCAGCGCAAAGAGATAAAAGATTTGCTCGCCTACTTGCGCTACTCGCTCAATCAACAAGACGAGGCCTCGTTTCGCAGGATCATCAACTTGCCCAAGCGCGGCATTGGCGACAGCACCATCGACAAAGTGGTGGTGGCGGCCAACGACCATGCTATTTCTATTTGGGAAGTGCTGGAGAATGCCCCTACATTTTTGGGCGGGCGCGCCTCGGGGCCGATCGAAGATTTTGTGATGAAGATCAAACGCTTTGGTGTTGAAATTCAAAACAAAGATGCGTACGAAGCAGCTGCCGAAATTGCGAAGTCATCGGGCTTGCTGAAAGAATTGTATGAAGATAAAACTGCCGAAGGGCTGAGCCGCTACGAAAACGTGCAGGAGTTGCTCAACGCGATAAAAGAATTTGTTGACGATCCCGAAAAGGAAGACAAAGGGTTGGGTTCTTTTTTGCAAGAGGTATCGCTGGTGACGGGGCAAGACGAAAACAAAGACAGCGACCCCGACAAGGTAACGCTGATGACGATACACATGGCCAAGGGGCTGGAGTTTAAAAATGTGTACATCGTGGGCATGGAAGAAGATTTGTTCCCCTCGCAGATGATGTTGAGCAGCCGGGCAGAGTTGGAAGAAGAGCGCAGACTTTTTTATGTGGCCATCACGCGCGCCAAGACAAAATTATTTCTTTCGTACGCGCTGAGCCGGTACCGGTTTGGCCGACTGAAAAATTGTGAGCCAAGCCGTTTCCTCGATGATGTGGATCAGCGCTATGTAAAAGTAAATTCGAAATTTAGCAGTAAGGATTCCTTTGCGCCCAACCCCAACTATGCCAAAAGTTTTGTGAGCGGCATGAAGCGCACGCTCAGTTCGCAGCCCGTGCAAAAAGCCATTGCCTACAAGCCCGCTGCCGATTTCGCGCCCAGCGACACGCGCAATTTACAAGAGGGAATGAAAGTGGAGCATCCGAAGTTTGGGTTTGGCACGGTGGTAAAAATAGAAGCGATGGGCAGCGAGCGCAAGGCCAAGATCAACTTTGCCGATTTTGGAGAGAAAACGTTATTGCTTAGCTTTGCCAAACTGAGGATACACGAAAACTGATGAGCGCAAAACAAATCATCGCTGAGATTGATGGGCTTCCAGAGAAACGGAGACAGGAGGTTTATGATTACGTTTTGCAAAAGACACGGAGAAAAGAACATGCACTAAGTGTTCTTGAAAAAATAAAAGGCGTGGGAAAAGGATTGTGGGAAAAAGATGCACAAGAATATGTTAATGAATTAAGAACCGATGATCGTATCTGAAAGGATTTTATTTACCTTACCGAAAATCATCCGATATATTTTTTGAATGTATCTAAATTTAACGGAAGAGTACTCCATAAAAGAATCTTCTTTTATAACAAGTACGCGTACTTTGGCTGAGTTTTTTGTGAAACCAAAACTTCATAATGACCTCAAAACCATCAAGGTATTTAATACAACATTGAACGATCTTAATATTTTTGTTGCCGATTTATCAAAAGAGATTGCAGAGCACTCGGCTGACTTGAGAGCGAAATATAAATTCTTGAAAGGGTTTGATGCAATTCAATTGGCGACAGCTCTACACTGTAGATGTACTCTCTTTTTTACAAACGATAAAATATTCAAAAGAACAAACGACATAAATCCAATCTTAGTTGACGAAATAATAAATTAAATCATGATCATCGGAGAATACAATACACAACGCGAAGGCATCATCTTGAAAGAGTATGGCCGCAACGTGCAGAAATTGGTCAACTACATCCGTACCATTCCCGACAAGGGAAAAAGAACGAAGATGGCCACCACGTTGATTGAGCTGATCAAACAGCTTGCGCCTGTGGTAAAAGAAGCACACGAAAACCCCCAGCGCATGTGGGACGACCTGTACATCATTGCCGATTTCAACCTCGACATTGATAATCCATTTACGACACCTGACCGCACTATCCTCTTCAAGAAACCGCACAAGATGGAGTACCCACAAAACGATGTGCGCTTTAAACATTATGGAAAAAACATTGAGCGGTTGGTGGACGAGGCGATACAAAAACAAGACCCGCAAGAGCGCGAAGAAGCCACCATCTATTTGGGAAAGTTGATGAAAACTTTTTATAGCAACTGGAACAAAGAAACCCTCGATGACTCGGTGATTGTAAAAGACATTGCACTGCTCTCGAAAGGCAAGCTCACCTTGAACCTCGACAAAGTGCGCGAAGACAATTTATTTGAGAAGCTATACCACGAAAAAAAGAAACCACGTCCACAAGGAAACGACAATCGCGATAACCGCAATCGAGGCAACCGCCCGTTCAATAAAAACCGTCACCAACAGCACCGCAGAAGAGACCTATGAGTTCGTTCAAGATCAAGGGCGGGCAAAAACTAAAAGGTGAGATTGTTCCGCAAGGGGCCAAGAACGAAGCACTGCAAGTAATCTGTGCTCCGCTGCTCACTTCGCAGCCAGTAACGATCCATAATATCCCCGACATACTCGATGTAAATAAACTGATCGAACTGCTGAGCGACCTTGGTTGCAAAGTTGAAAAACTGCAAAAAGGCTCGTATCGGTTCACGGCTTCAACCATCAACATCGCCTATTTAAAATCAGACGCTTATCGAAAGAAAGCGGCTACACTACGCGGATCGGTAATGCTGCTCGGCCCAATACTGGCAAGGTTTGGCGAGGCCAACATCCCCAAGCCTGGTGGCGATAAAATTGGAAGGCGCAGACTGGATACGCATTTTATAGGCTTTCAAAATTTAGGCGCGAAGTTCAACTTCAACAGCGATGAGAACCTTTTTTACATCGATGCCAGTGAACTGAAAGGGTGCTACATGCTGCTCGATGAGGCTTCGGTGACGGGCACGGCCAACATTGTGATGGCAGCCGTGCTTGCCAAAGGCACCACTACGATTTACAATGCTGCTTGCGAGCCCTACCTCCAACAGCTTTGCGCAATGCTCAACCGGATGGGCGCAAAAATTTCTGGTATTGGCTCAAATTTATTGACGATAGAAGGTGTAGAAAAATTGGACGGTACAGAACACACCTTGTTACCCGACATGATTGAAGTGGGCAGTTTCATTGGCCTGGCGGCAATGACGCAATCCGAGATCACCATCAAAAATTGCCGCATCGACATGCTGGGCATCATCCCCGAAATTTTTAGAAGGCTCGGCATCAAAATGGAATTCCGTGGCGATGATATTTTTATTCCGGCACAAGAGCACTACGAGATCGAAACGTTTATTGACGGCTCGATTATGACCGTGGCCGATGCGATATGGCCGGGCTTCACTCCTGACTTACTGAGTATTGTGTTGGTGGTGGCCACGCAGGCAAAAGGCACGGTGCTCGTTCACCAAAAAATGTTTGAAAGCCGTTTGTTCTTTGTCGATAAGCTCATCGACATGGGTGCACAAATTATTTTATGCGATCCGCACCGTGCCACGGTGATCGGCCTCGACCGCAAACAATTGCTGCGCGGTGTGAAGATGGCCTCGCCCGACATCCGTGCTGGCGTTGCCTTGTTGATTGCCGCACTCTCTGCCCAAGGTGAAAGCGAAATCTCCAACATCGAGCAGATTGATCGCGGCTACGAAAACATTGAAGGACGATTGAAGAAATTAGGAGCGGTGATTGAGCGGACTTGATAGGGCCTTTCGTCTGTGAATGGATTCCTTCCTTAAAAATCTTGTCATGATAGAAATCACCTCAAAGCCTATTGATGTTCAAACGATAATTTTTTATGATTGCCTGCAAGACTTTGGTTAAAATACTCGGTTGAGTGGGTAGTCTCATTCAAACTGCTTGCTGATTTTTGGAGGGATTTTGCATCCTTCTTTCTGACGAGTATCGGCCAAGTGAAAAATTTTCCACGCCCCATCCGTGCCTTTCATTAAATGAAAAGCGTCCACCCCGCAGTGACTAAATTTCTTTCCCACATAAAAAGCATAACTCATCCACGCCTCGGCAAAGTTTCCATCGATCATTACTTTTTCAGTCCAGATTACCTCATTCCAGTTTTCGGGGTGCGGTGTGCCGATCGCTTTCATAAATCCGTTGACCGATGTTTCTTTAAAAATAAATGGCTTGCCAGTTTTGTCAGTGCCCAGGGTGGCGGTAGTCACCGATTTGTCGAAGGCACTTCGTGCCAATGCGCTGTCGCCCTTTTGCATCCCTTCAAATAAATTTCGAATGGGTTTCATCACTTGTTCTTTTTCTTCGCCCGATTGAGCGAAGGCTGTGGCAGTGAGGAACAAGAGCAAGGAAACAATTTTTGCTTTCATTGTTTTTCTTTTTTTTGAACAATGTTAAGCCAATCTTTTGACAATTACATCAATGGATATTGAGGAGGATGGTGGGCGACAGAAATTCCTAAATCCACGATAAAAAAACGTTAAATTTGAATCTTGACTAAAAAAAGATATGAGAAAAACGTTTCTTTTTGTTGTGTTGGTGTTAATCGTATTTTCTGCTGTGGCCAGCCCAACGGACAGCCTTGAAAATGTGCTGAAGACCGCGAAGGGCGAACTGAAAGTAAAGACCCTTAACGAGCTCTTTCGAGCCTACATCAACTCCGATCCGGTGAAGGCCATTGGCTATGCACGCGAAGCGTTGATGCTTGGCTCAGAGATCAATGACCTGAAAGGAATGGCCGCCTCGTACAATAACCTGGGGGTTGCTTATCGCAATCAGGGTGCGCTAGACCGCGCCTTGGAATACTATCTCATCTCCTTGCGCATTTACGAAAACTTAAAAAATATTGAAGGTACGGCCACGACTAAAAACAATATTGGCACCATCTATTCCTTGAAAAAGGATTATGGACAAGCGATGAAATATTTTGAGGAATCGTACCAACAGTTTAATCAGATCAACGACAAGCAAAAAGTGATCGGCTCGCTCAACAACTTGGGCAACTTGCACAGCGACTTGCAACTGTACGAGCAGGCTCTGAAATTTTATTCGCAAGCGTGGCAGATGAGTGAGCAATCCAACAAAATCTATTCTGATCCACTCACCAACATGGGCAATTTGTATTTCAGGCAAGGCAACTACCAACGCGCGGTGGAGTATTATACCCGGGCACGGGCCATGGCCAAAAAAGAAAATAATCAAGTGACCGTGCTCAACATTATGGTCAATCTTGGTGAAGTGTATTCCAAAGCGGGACAAGGCGTAAAAGCACAGGCCTACCTTGATAGTGCGATGGCACTTTGCAAAAATCTACAGGCCTATGTCTATGAGCCACAGATTGTCAAAAACATGGCAGGCAATTATTTCAAGCAAGGAAAAATGAAAGAAGCCTACGACATGATGGTGACCTACGACCGAGTCAAGGAGAAAATTTATGGCGAAGAGAGCAGCCGCAAAATCGCTCAAATGGAAATCGCCCTTGACCTGCAAGCCAAAGAGAAAGAGGTAGAAGAATTAAAGAAAGACAGCACCATCAAATCGTTGGAGCTGCGCAATACGCGCATGGTCATCACCATTATAGTACTGGCGGCTTTAGCGGCCTTGTCGCTCTTCAATTTATTTTTGACACGCAAGAAAAATTAAGGTGCAGCGCGGGGAAGCAAAAGAACTATTGACGTCCATGACTAAAAGCGAGAGCTTGCTGCGCCACATGCGCACCGTTGAATTGGTGATGGAGGCCTACGCAAAAAAACTTGGTGAAGACGAAAACCGCTGGGCCATTGCAGGGCTTTTGCACGATGCCGACTACGAAGCCTATCCCGACCAGCACCCCAACATCATTGTTGAAAAATTGACAAGCCTGGGCGAGCATGAAGTCGCTCACGCAATTTCTGCACACTATACCAAATGGAATGTGCCGTATGAAACCCTGCTGGACAAGGCACTTCTGGCTTGCGATGAGATCACGGGTTTCATTGTGGCCTGCTGCCAGGTGCGACCCGATGGGATTGCCTCATTAGAGCCAAAGTCGGTATTGAAAAGGCTTAAAGACAAAGGCTTTGCTGCCAAAGTAGATCGCTACGAAGTGAGCCAAGGCGCAGCGCTGATGGGCGTGGATATGAATGAACACATTGCCTTTATTATTAGTGTGCTTCGGCAGCACAAGACTGAATTGGGGATATGAAAACAGATCAACTTTAATTTGAAATTCCATTTTTCAGATTCGACAGAAGCCTTATCTTTGATAATCAAATTTTAACACAAAACACTATGGACTTCTTCTTCAATCAAAATGTGGCCGATGGTGCAAACCTGTTTGTGATTATCTTGGCCTTACTGGTTGGCTTGGGCGCAGGCTTGAGCTACATCGATACGCAGAAGGTTAAAAAAGAAGATGAAGGCAGAAATTGATTTTTAGTTTTTCTTTGATGACAAGCCTGCGCCCTGCGTGGGCTTTTTTATTGCTATTCTGGATAAACAACTTAATTTATTCTATGAAAGCAAACCCGTAACTGCGATAAGAAAATGATAACCGAGGTAAGTGGGATTGAAATTAAAGACATTCAGTTTGTTGGAAACAGCATAATGTTATTGTTATTGTCTTTGTCAAATGACAGGACATTCATTGTCTCACTTGATAAATTTGAGGCAATCATTTTTTAGGCTGATCAGCTTTGGAGATACTTGTATAAGGCGATTGGTACTTGGCTTGATAATCGCGTACGTTCATCTGCTGATAGAAATCCCCTCCGATGAAACTTAAGAAGACATGGAACTCGTCCGGCTTTTTGTATCCCGGCAAGGAAGTAGCACCTTCATAAATTGGGATGATCCGAAAGTCTTCATCGAGGAAAACAAAATTGGGGTAACTCAGTTGATTGTTGAGCAAGGCTACGGCCAGTTGATGAACACCTTTGTTGCCCGAGGGAATGAACTTAAACGTGGTGCCATGGAAGACGACATCGCCTGTTTGCTCGGCATCCAGTTTCACGGGATAGAATTTTTCGTTGAGCAACTTGGCAATTTCAGAATCTGGAAATGTGTTTTTGTCCATCACTTTGCACCAGCCGCACCACTCGGTAAAGACATCGATAAAAATCTTGCGCTTTTCGGTTTTTGATTTTTCCACGGCCTGCTCAAAGGTCATCCACTTCACAGGCGAGCCCGACAAATGATCTTCAGCTTGAGCGGTTGCCTTGCCAACAGAAAACACAACAAGGATGAAATAGACGAGTAGGTTTTTCATAAATGATCGAGACAAATTTAAGCAAGAATTTAATTCGTTTGATTAATTTATTTTATGCGTGGTGAGTAACCAATGACCATGAGAGGGGTATCCACTGTACGATAAATGAAAATACGATTGTTCACTTTTGTACGAATTCATAATGCTTGGCTTGAAATTACCCCACTTTGGTCGATTTCAAGGTTGGCACGCGGTTGGTAGATTTACTCGGTTTTAAGAATGAAAAAACTATCACATAAAGATTTCATAGTTGTGCTTGGCGTTGTTGTGGCGGCCATCATCTTGATCACGTCCGTTTATTTTAATGAACACTCTTCACTAAATGGAAATAGTTCGGGTCAGCCAAATCCAGAAAAGAAAATCAAGCCCACCGTGCTGCTCAAAAAAGTGATCGAAAAATTCTCGTTTCGATCTTCCATCTAAATCACTTCTTTCCTTTACGGGAATCGACATTAAGAAAGTTTCATAAGCTGTTTCAATTAGCGATAGGCATAAAAGTGCAGCACGGTTTCGATCGCTTTGCGGATGGCCATATTGATCGGGAAAAAATTGCGCGACAGCTCAAAATCGATTGAGGCCAATTGCAAGTAAAACTCATTCATCACGGGCACTTCCAATCCTTGCTCTATTTTTTTTTCACTGATGTTAAAAGCTTCGGCTTGCTCGGTCTTAATAATCTGACAAGTGATGAGTTCACGCTTGCCGTATTTGTTGGTGCGGGCGGAGTAACCAAACAACCGGCAGATGAGCCCACGGTGTGCGTACTGCGTGCAGAGCCCCACGCCTGTTTGAATAGGATTGAGGATAGCGCAAATCTCTGAATCGTTTTTATTTAATTTTACAAGCCATTCTTCGGCTTGTCCGTTTTTAAAAAGATGAAATGCAAAAGGAAGGAACTCAAGAAGCGTGGCCTCAATGTCGGGCTTGAAGCAGCACTTGCCACAACCGTGCTTGCAGTGCAGCGATGTAGCCAACTGAAATTTTGAAATACTGTTGTCCAGGTTTTCAAAAACGTTTTCTATCAATTTTACTTTTTCTTCGAGCGTGTCCACTTTTATTTTTTAGAAGTCGAGCCCCAACTGGTTTTTGTTTTTATTTTTTAAAACTTTAGGCGGCACCACGCTCACCACATCTCCTTCGGGCAAATAAAGTAAATAGCCCTCCGAAGTGTAGCCCATTTGATTGAGCATGGTGCAATAGTCTGCTACTTGTTGCTGATCTTTTTTAGTGGCAGTTCCAGTTTTGTAATCGATCACCAGCGCTTGTGTGCCATGGGTGAGCAGTCGGTCGATGCGGTATTCTTTGCCTTCTGGCAAAAGCGCATAGGCCTCGTTGCGCACTTCCCAATGCGGCAAAAACCAATTGGCTATTTGCGGTTGATCCATCAACTTTAAAATCGTTTGCTCCAGCATTTCCTTTTCTTCGGCATGGATATTCCCATCCGATTGTATTTGTTGAATGGCTTTTGAAATGTCGCTGGCAACAACAACGTGCGACAATGCGGCATGAAGTTTTATTCCAAAATTTATTTTTTGTCGTGCTGTTTCATCTTCGTTGGACAGGCCCGGAGCCGTTTTCTTCACGATTAATTTTTCGCGCCAGTTGCTGGTAGTATAGGCACTGATGGAAATTGTGTTTGATTCGCTGATCGTTTTTTCCTTTGTTGCATTTATTTCTCCATCGCTCCACGATTGGGTTTGAGCGTTCCATTTCTCAATGAGCTCGGTAGAATCGATGATGCTTTCATGGAGTATTCTTGCCACCGAGTTTTTGTAATTCTTTTTGAAAGAGCTTTTCGAGTTGGGTACAAAAATCATCAGCCCTTTTTCAGCCCGTGTCATCGCCACATAAAGTAGGTTGAGGTTGTCGAGGTAAGTGCGCGAATGTTCATCCGTGTAATTTTCAGCAAACAAAGAATCTTTTAGTGTGGCAGAATATTTTACGGGCAAGAAACCAATATCATTGAAAACGGATGCTGCTGATTTCACCCAAAGGTTGGGCGACTTTAACGGATCATGATCGAGCCCCCATGAGCAAAACGGCACAATCACGTACTTGAACTGCAAACCCTTTGCTCGGTGCACGGTGAAGAGCTGCATGGCCTCTGCACCCACCGGAGCGACAATGGATTTTTTATGCTTGTTCTCGGCCCACCATCCGAGAAAGGCGCGCAGGTCGTTGCGCTCGCGGCTCGCAAACTCCAGCACAAAATCTTGAAAGGCCAGCAAATAGGGGAGCTCGCCCACCGTTTTGCCAAGTTCAAATAACTCAATAAGAGTTTCGGTCAGTTCAAATAATGGAAGTTTTCGCAACGCTATTTTTTTGCCGGCAAATGCTGTAGGCAATTGGTTTTCAAAGAGGACAGTGTTTGAAACCGCAAACACCTCTGACATTGTCTTTTTTTCATCGTGTTGTCGGGCGTTTTCGTAAGCCAGCTGCGCGCGCGCGATAGCATCATCGGGGTTGAGCAAGTACGTGAGCGCAGCCACCAGCAAGTTCACCGACCCGGCCGTGTCGATGCGCAACGATTCGCTCGACACCACATCGTAGCTCATGTTGTTCTGTGCTTCCGAAGAATTTTTGTGCGCGAGCAAATACGAAATAATTTTTTGCCCCTCTTCGTTTTTGCGAACAAGCAAAGCAATTTCACTCGGTCTTGCACCTTTGCGCTGCAATTCTTCGATGCGCAAAACGGTTTGTCGCAGGGCTTCGTCTTCCCACCTCGACTTTCCCTCATCGCCAACAAATTTTAACGCTACAAAGCCACGATCGAGTTTGGTGGCAACCTGTAGCACATCGCTATATTCGCTTGATGAAAGCGGCAAACCAATTTCATCCGAAAGGATTTTTGAGGCTGATTTAAAAAAAGAATTGTTGAACGAAACGATTTCGTTGGCACTACGAAAATTTTTGTTGAGCAGGTTTACTTCTGTGCGCGCTGGCCCAATTTCGTCTTCGATCTGACTTTGCAATAACGAAAGATTGCCGCCACGCCATCGGTACACGGCCTGCTTCACATCGCCCACAATCATGCTGGGGTAGCCACTGTCGAGGCCATTGGTGAGCAGCGGCTGAAAGTTTTTCCATTGCAGGCCAGAGGTGTCTTGAAATTCATCGATGAGAAAATTCCGATAGAACGATCCGACCTTCTCATAAATAAAAGGAGTGTCGCTGTCGTGGATGATGCCGTTGAGAAACTGGGGTGCATCGGCCAGCAGCAGCACATTGTTATCGCGTTTGTACTCGGCCAGCTTTCGCGAAATATCGGTGAGCAAGCCGAACGCATAAAAATTATTTAGGGCCACTTCTGCCGAAAGGCAGGTCTCATAATTTTTAATGTGGTACTCTAAAATTTCGTTGAGTGTGCCAATCCATTTTGTTTCGGCCAGCCGAATGATTTCATTGGTTTTCAAATGGTTTTTGTCGGGCCAATTTTTTGCAAACTGAAATTCGCTGCGCGCTCTTTTGCCTTCATCAAAACCGTTGACGGAATATAATTTTGAAAATTTTACGAATAGCGTGTAAGCACTTCCCATACTTTTGTATTTGAAATCATCGACTTTCAAACCCATCGAATGGAAATCATTCAGCACTTGTTTGGCCCGCTGATTTACAAAACCGACAAACTCATTTTTTTTCTTTTGTAGCAACTTGAGGGTTGCCCTGAAATAATCCTTGTTGTGAGCAGCTTGTTCAAAACTTTTTTCAACGGCTTTAAATTCTTCACGAAATATCTCTTTCGAAAAACCCATCAGTCCTTTCCGCATGTCCCACGTGCGATCAGCCTCCAGGTTATCCAGCGCGTATTCGACCAGCCACTCGGTCAGTTGATCATCGGTGCCCAGTTCATCGATTAGATTGCCGATCACTTCTTCCATCACCAAGTCTTGATCTACTTCCAATCGGTAGTCACCCAAGATGCCCGCTTCGCGCGTGAAAGAGCGAATGACTTTTTGAAAAAATGCATCGATGGTGCTGATCGAAAAATTAGTGTACTGATGGAGGATGGACGCCTGCACTTCGCGTGCTTGGTTTTGAAAAGTCTGTGCATCGAGCCCAAGCTCAACTTGCAGTTCGGTGGCCAACTCATCGGCTTCACCTTTAACAAACGCATCGAGGTAGTGCATGATGCGATCTTTCATCTCTTGCGTGCTTTTGTTCGTAAAAGTTACGGCCAAAATGTGCTTGAAATAATCGGAACGGAAGCGCAACGCCAGCTTCAAATATTCTTTGGCGAGTGTGCGCGTCTTGCCTGAGCCAGCCGAAGAGCGATAGATATGAAATGGTTTTGTCAAGGTATCAGAAAATCCAAGGTACAGATTCTAAGATAAGATTATACAAAAATCCCTAACTTGAAAAGAATTCTTGTCTATGCGAAAGCTTTATTTTTTCTTGCCGAAGATTGCCTACTCTTTTCCGGTACAACTTTTCCTGAACAACATCAGGCGCAACATTGTGCTGGTACTTTGTTGGATGCTTTTGTTTGCCATGATCACGGGCAACTTTGGAAAATACCTCGGCATCCCCTACTTGTTTCTTGACCCTGAATATTTAAACGATGTAGATTTTGTTAGCTTTTTTATCATGGGAAGCATCACGGCCGGCTTTACCATGGCCTTTCACATCACGTGCTACATTTCTGACGGCCATCGCTTTTCATTTGTGGGCACCTTGCCAAAACCGTTTCGCAAGTTTGTGATCAACAATAGTCTCTTCCCGATTTTATTTTTGGCTACCTATATCTATCAGGTGATAGGTTTTCAGATCAGCAACGAATACAGCAACGGCCTCGAACTGGCGGTGCACTTGACGGGCTTTCTCACCGGCTATGTGTTGATGACGTTGGCTTTCTCGCTGTACTTCCAGTTTACCAATAAAGATATTTTTAGGTACATGGTGTGCCGTATCGATGAGAAAATCAAACAGAATGTGCAAGTGACTCGTGCCAGTGCCATGAAAAAACTGGACATCGCGCGCAAGCGGCAAGTGCGTGTCGATTATTACCTCGACAGCAAACTTCGCTTTAATAAAGTACCAGACACTTCTTTTTTTGACAAGGCCACGGTGCTTCAAGTGTTTGATCAGAATCATTTCAACCTGGTGATCATCGAACTTTTTATTTTCACTGCGGTGGTGGTGCTCGGCATCTTCAAAGATTTTGCGGTGTTCCAGTTGCCGGCTGCGGCCAGCTTTATGATCTTCCTCACCATTTTTGTGATGATGTTTGGTGCGTTCTCCTATTGGTTTGGCGAGTGGAGTGCTACCATGGGGCTTGCATTTTTTCTGACGATCAATTACTTGGTAGGTGAAGATTATTTCTCAAAAAAATATGAAGCTTTTGGCTTGGACTACCAAGAAGCACCTGTGCCTTATACCGTGGAAGCTCTTGAAAAGCAGACTGACAGCTTAGCGATGGAGCAAGACCGCCAAGCTACGTTGGTGCAGTTGGCGAATTGGCGCAATAAATTTCCGACTATTCAAAAACCGAAAATGGTTTTCCTGTGCGTGAGCGGAGGGGGCAAGCGTGCCGCGCTGTGGACGATCAACGCGCTACAACATTGCGACAAAGCGACCAACGGAAAATTATTTGAAAACTCGGTGCTGATCACAGGCGCATCGGGCGGCCTGATCGGGGCAAGTTATTTTCGTGAGTTAATCTTGCGGAAAAAATTGGGCGAATCGATCGATCCGTATGCGGCCATTCATCGTCAAAAAATCGCTACGGATAATTTGAACCCGCTCATCTTCAGCTTGCTTGCCAACGACTTATTTGTAGGCTTCACCAAATTCAACTATGCGGGCATCAATTACGAACGCGATCGTGCTTTCACTTTTGAAAACCAATTGAACGAAATCACGCAAGGACTGATGGACAAACCGATCAGCGACTACAACACGTATGAAAAGCAAGGACTGGTGCCGTTGATGATCCTCACGCCAACCGTGATCAATGACGGACGAAAGATTTATATCGCTTCGCGGCCCGTGTCGTTTATGAATTACGAAATTAAAAAAGGTGAAGGTTCTAAAATAAGCGGCCTCGACTTTCAACGGTTCTTTCACGATCAAGGTGCCCCACAGTTACGCTTTCTTTCGGCCTTGCGCATGAGTGCCACGTTTCCGTACATCACCCCCAACACTACATTGCCCACCGACCCCGCCATACAGATTATGGACGCTGGCATCTCTGATAATTTTGGGCTCTCCGATGCTGTTCGGTTTTTGTTTGCCTTCAAGGAATGGGTGGATGAAAATACTTCGGGTGTAATTTTTATTTCCATTCGCGATTCACCTAAGCTGCGCGACATCAGTGCCACGGTAGGCTCTACCATTGTGGATGATATCACTCAACCCATCAGCAGTGTCTATAATAATTTTGAAAATTTTCAAGATATCACCAGCGACTTGCTGATTGGCGAGGCACGCAGTTGGTTGCATGCGCCCATTCATCGTATCAACATACAATATCAGTCGGATAACTATGTGCCGATCTTGCAGCAGATGGACAGCATCCGCCAAAACAATGCGCGGGCTTCGTTGAGCTGGCGGCTCACCACCCGCGAAAAAGAAGGCATCATTGAGAATATCCGCTCGCCCAAAAATCAAGAGCAGATCAAGAAATTGATCGACCTGTTGCAATGACTTCGTGGGCCGACAAGATATTGGCATTTCAAAAAAAATTAAAATTTGAAATCATTTTGCCAACGGGCGTGCACGTGATGAACCCTTACGGGGATGAACAAGCCAATCGGGTGTGTAAAAAATTCTATGAAACTTTTTATGATGACGCCATTCAACGCACGATGATCGTTGGCATCAACCCCGGAAGAATGGGAGGGGGGATCACCGGCATTCCTTTTACAGACCCGGTGAAGTTGGAAACCCTGAGCATCAAAAATGAGTTGCCTAAAAAGCGAGAACTCTCTGCCGATTTCATTTACGAAATGATTGGCGCGTATGGTGGGGCAAAGAAGTTTTATAAAAAATATTATATCAGTGCCGTATCGCCATTGGGTTTTGTAAGGGATGGCAAGAACCTGAACTATTACGATGTGAAAGGCTTGCCGAAACTGATTGACAGCTTTATTGTTGAGTGCCTGCGGCAACAGCTTTCATGGGGATTGAACCCAAAAATTTGTTTTTGCTTGGGCGAAGGAGAGAATTTTAAGTTCTTAAAGAAATTAAACGAAACGCATCGTTTCTTCGAGCAGATTGTTCCACTTCCTCATCCTCGGTTCATTATGCAATACCGAAGGAAAAGGATAAATGAATTCATGGAATTGTATGTGAAAAAATTAGCCACGGAATGGCAATAAAAACTTCTGTGTATTTTGCGTCCCTTTAAAAAATGAAAGACCGATTTTCAAACGACATCAATATTAAAAACAGACAAGCATCTTTTCAATATGAATTGCTTGAAAAATTTGTTGCGGGCATTATGCTGAAAGGAACAGAAATCAAATCCATTCGCGAAGGCAAAGTAAACCTGCAAGACGGCTACTGTTATTTCAGCAATGGTGAAGCGTTTGTGAAAGGGGTTAACATCACGGCCTATGCGCAAGGCACGCACTACAACCACGAGGCTGCCCGCGACCGCAAGCTGCTGCTGAAAAAAACAGAACTGAAAAAATTGGAAGCAAAAGTAGAAGAGAAAGGATTGACCTTGTTGCCAGTTCGCTTGTTTATCAACGATCGCGGTCTGGCCAAATTAGAGATTGCGGTTGGCCGTGGAAAAAAAGTACACGACAAGCGCGCGAGCATCAAAGAAAAAGACGTGAAGCGCGAACTGAGTAAAATAAAATTAAGTTGATGATTACCGAGAAAGATTTTGGAGTGTGCCGTTTGTCGGTGGTGCCCGTACTGACGGAAGCAGGCAGTGCCGTTTTAGAATCGCAACTTTTATTTGGCGATGCCTACGAGGTGGTGGAGCGCAGCAAAGACAAACTGTGGCTGTACATAAAAATATATTTTGATGGTGTAGAAGGCTGGATCAATCTGCGCCATCACCACGCCATCAGCCAAGAATATTTTGTGCAGATCACACAAGTCGATTTCAAGATCACTACCGATATTGTTTCCACCATCTTGTATAAAAAAAGCCCATTGCCAATTTTGCTCGGCAGCATTGTGCCCATTTCTTCCACCGAGCTTTTTAAAATGGACGAACAGTTTGCTTTCAATGGCGAGTCTAAAGCCATCAGCCAACAGCGTGAAGGAGATTTTGTGAAATCCATTGCATTGAAATATTTGAATGCGCCCGAGATCGATGGGGGCAAAGGCCCTTTCGGGATTTGTGCCCATGGATTGACACAAATGGTTTTTAAAATTTGTGGCTACACATTGCCTTGGTTCGTTCAACAGCAATCTACAGTAGGTCGAAAAGTAAAAGACATTGGCGATGCGAAGTTGGGCGACCTCGCCTTTTTCAAAAACAAAATAGACAAGATCA
>JAYWDN010000129.1:0-9902 GCA_043780615.1 Bacteroidota bacterium
AAAGTATTTTTGCTGCGCTTCAACCGATGAAACTCAATAGCGAATCGGTGCGCCTCATCGCGGATTTGCTGCATCAACAACAGCCCCGGCGATTTTTTGCTGATGAGCAGCGGCACGGGGTCTTCGGGATAATAAATTTCTTCTAACTTTTTGGCGATGCCAACAATTGGAATTTTTCCATAAAGCCCCAGTTCTTTCAGGGCCTCGCACGCACTGCTCAGTTGGCCTTTGCCACCATCAACAATAATTAGGTGCGGGTATTCGCTTTGGTCCTCCAAAATCCGTTTGTACCTGCGCGATACGATTTCTTTCATCGAAGCAAAATCATCGGGGCCAACTACAGTTTTTATGTTGAAGTGACGATATCCTTTTTTGTTGGGCTTGCCATCGACAAAGCGCACCATCGAAGCCACGGGGTCGGTGCCTTGAAAATTGGAGTTATCAAAGCACTCGATGATTTTTGGCAACTGTACGAGGCGCAAATTTTCTTGAAGGATAGAGAGCACCTCGTTTTTCTTAGTTTTGCGCGTGTCTTTCGCCAACTCTTTTTCGCGCTTCATGTACAGTGCATTCTTTAGCGAAAGCGCTACCAATTTTTTTTTGTCGCCAATCAGCGGCACTATATTTTCAAAGTCGTCTGACTTTAGCGAAAGCGCAATGTTGCTGAACACTTCGGGGTAGTTGCTGCTATGCGCCAGCCGCAACTCGGCCACCGCCAAGTTCAAAATATCTTCGTCTGTTTCGTTCAGTTTCTTTTTTACCTCTGTGTTTTTTGAAAAGATGATCGCCCCTTCTTTTACTTGCAAATAATTGATGAACGCATCGGTAGGTGTGCTGGCAATGGTGACTACATCGATGTTGGTGAGCTTGGGGTTCACCACCAACGATTTCACCTGAAAATCTTCGAGCAGATCGAGCTTGTATTTATTGTCGGCCGCTTTTTCAAACTCCATTTTTTTAGCAGCGTCTTGCATCCGTGAAGTAAACGTTTCTTTCACAGTGCTGAGCGCGCCCTTTAAGATGTGCCGCACTTGCGCGATTTCGTCTGCGTAATTTTTTTCCTCTTGCAGACCTTCGCACGGACCCTTGCAGTTGCCGATGTGATACTCCAAGCAAACCTTGAATTTTTTTTGCTGAATGTTTTCTTCTGACAGCACCAACGCGCAGGTGCGCACCGAATAAAGTTGCCGCACCAATTCCAAAATATTTTTCATCGCTACCACGCTGCTGTAGGGACCAAAGTATTCGCCCCAGCGCGGAATAAATTTTCGGGTGACGATCACACGCGGAAAACGCTCGCGCACAAGGCAAAGGTACGGATACGATTTGCCGTCTTTGAGGAGGATGTTGTACTTGGGCTGGTTTTGTTTGATCAAATTATTTTCGAGCAGCAGCGCATCAAACTCAGTATTGGCCAGGGTGTATTCTATTTTCCTTATTTCAGAAACAAGTTTTTCCGTCTTGCGGTTGTCGTGTGTTTGCCGATTGAAATAACTGCTTACTCTTTTTTTCAAGCTCTTTGCCTTTCCTACATAAATAAGCGTGCCTTCGTCATTATAGTAGCGGTACACGCCTGGGGAATCGGGCAAGGTGGAGAGGGTTGCATTTATTTTTTCTGAACGGATCATTGGATGCAATTTCGATAAAATTCCAACACCAGAGTGGCAGCAAAAATTCCAAAAGACCGTCATTCAATCTTTTTCTGTTTTTTAAGAAAAAATAATTCATTTTTGAAAGAGCGGAAAGTAAACCGTTCGATGACCGATGCCTGTGATTGGCCGAGCTGTATTTTTTATTGCTTGTGTGCTGCTGAGCGTTTGCCTTTTTGGGCAATCGAACTCTTCTTTGAATGAGCCCGTCAAACTTACTTTTTACTATAACCAAAATTGGGAATTAACGACACCGGAAAAATCTTTTTACAGAAGAGAGGCGTATTTCGATTTGCAGGAAATGGTTTTCGATGGGGTGTGCAATGATTACAGCAAAGACAACAAACTAATGGCCGAGGGATTTTATGCGCACGGTGCAAAGCGGGGAATCCAAACCGAGTACGCACATGACCGGTCGGTCAAATCCACGATCGAATTTTCTGGCGATGATTTTATTGTTTGGCAATGGGTGAACGAAAACAAAGTGTACGAAATCACGAGGGGAACAGGCAAATTCACGCTCACGTATTTTTATTTTTTTGATTTGAACCAGTTCAAGCACGGGGTTTTGAACGGTGAATTTCAAAATGGTAGGCGTGTGGGCAAATGGCTTTACCAAGACTCCAACAAAAAAAGCTGGGACGAGGAGGAATACAAAAACGGAAAATTTGTGAAGCGAACTCATTTTACCGAGCGGGGCGCGGTGGAACTTGACTTCCAAAAAGAAATTATTATTTCCGTCAACTCCCTGAACACCGAAACGCTTGCCTTTGACAAAGAGGCTTTCGCCACTTTAAATCAATTTTTCGAGCAGTACATTTCGTACCCGGTTTCCCTTCAGCGCAAAATCGGTTATGCCGGTGGTGTAAAACGATTGCTGCGGTTGCTGGTAGAGGCGGGGGTTCCGGAGCAGAATTTGGTATTGGCAAAAATAAAAATGGACGAGCATGGCCAAATTTTAAAAACCACCATTGTACGGCCGGCCGATCTCAATAGCGATGAAAGAGTGTTGAAGGCCATTGAACAGCACGGAGGGAAAATTTTGCCTGCGATAAAAAATGGGAAGCCGGTTGCCGCTACAATTTACCTGCCGGTGGCAAGCGGAAAAGAATGGCAACAACTTTTGGTGGACATGCCCGCGGATTGGTTCCTGAATGAAAATAATTTTTGGTAACAATTAATTCTTGATGTCCCACGGCTCTTCGTCTTTTACTTTTAATGAATCGGGAAGATCTTTGTTCCTTCCGGGATCGAGCGAAATATCGAGGCCAGAAGTTGGCCGCTTGAATTGCCCTTTGGTAATTCCTGTCAATGGATCGGCATAAACGCGTTTCATAAATCCTGCCCATATTGGTCGGGCTGTTCGCGCACCTTGGCCAAACTCCCACGAAGGAAAATGCACCGCGCGCTCATCGCCACCCACCCAAATGCCCGTTACCAAATCGTGGGTGAGCCCCATGTACCAACCATCCGAAGCATCGTTGGTGGTTCCCGTTTTGCCACCGATCTCATTGTCTTTGCGCAACTCGGGGTCAAGACCTTGCGAAGTGCCGCCCGCTTCTTCTACGCCACCTTTCAGCATGAACACCATTTTGTAAGCGGTCTGTTCGTTGATGGCTTCTTTTGTTTTGGGAACAAAATTTTCAATGACGTTTCCATTTTTATCTTCGATGCGCGTGATGAAAAAAGGTTTGGTGTTGATACCGCCATTCACGAAAGTGCAATAGGCTCCTACCATTTCAAAGAGCGACACATCGCTCACGCCAAGACAAAGTGAGGGCACGGCATCGAGCTTGCTTTCAATGCCCACACGGTGCGCAAACTCTACTACGTTTTCTTCGCCCAATGCTTGCATCATTTGTGCGGTAATGGAATTGATCGATCTGGCCATAGCCTGGCGGATGGTCATCTTGTCTCCGCTTCCGCGCGTGCCGTCTGAGTTAAGCGGGTACCACGCGGGCTGCCCTTTTATTTTAAACTGCGGTGAAATATCGCGTAAGGTGTAAAACGGTGAGTAGTCAGACTCCATGGCCAAGCCGTAGATAAATGGTTTGAACGTAGAGCCGGGTTGTCGCTTTTGTTGGCGCACGTGATCGAACTTAAAATATTTGTGGTCGATGCCGCCTACCCATGCTTTGATGTTGCCGCTGATCGGGTCCATGGCCATCATGCCAGTTTGCAAAAATTGTTTGTAGTAAAAAAGCGAATCGTAGCTGCTGAAAAGCGTGTCGCGTTCGCCTTTCCATGTGAAGATGGTCATCGGCTTTTTCTTGCGCAGCATGATCTTCAACGAATCCGATTTCTCGCCATACTTTTCGGCATAGAGCCGGTACGCTTCGGTTTGTCGGATTCTTTTCTCTAAAAAATCTTTTATCTCGTGCCCGTCTTCGTCCACCCACGGCCTGCGGTTGCGCTGTTTCCATTCTTTAAAAAATTCGGCTTGCAGTTTTTGCATGTGCTCGCCCACCGCTTCTTCGGCATAGCGTTGCAAGCGGCTGTCGAGTGTGGTATAAATCTTCAATCCCGAGTTGTACAGGTCAAGGCCTTTGCTGTTGCAATAGTTGAGCAAATAATTTCCAAGCACGGTGCGGAAGTAAGTGGCCAGCCCTTGGTTTTGGTTTTGCACATTGTAGGTGAGTTCAATCGGAAGTGATTTGATGGAGTCAAACTGCGCCTGTGTTTTTATTTTGTACCCATGCCGAAATACTTTTCTCAACACTTCATTTCGTTTTTGCAATGCGTTGTTCGGGTTTCTTTTTGGATTATAAAACGAAGGGGCTTGCAACATCCCCACCAAGATTGCCGATTCTTGCAAATTCAGACTGTCGGGCTGCTTATCGAAATACGTTTCGGCAGCGACTTTAATTCCGAATGCATTGCTGCTGAAGTCGCACGTGTTCAAATACATGGCAATGATTTCTTCTTTCGTAAAATTCTCTTCCAGGTTTATTGAAATGATCCACTCTTTTGTTTTTTGGATGATGCGCTTTGGTAGGCGCCCCAACTTCGCTAGTGGCCCATCTAAACCTTTGTCCGTGTTTTGTGTGTAGAGGTTTTTTGCTAACTGTTGAGTGAGTGTGCTGCCACCGCCCGAGTTGCTGAATGTAATCAGCCCCTTGATCACCCGGAAGTAGGCGGGCAAATCCAAACCCGAGTGTTGATAAAAGCGATGGTCTTCTGAGATCAGCAAGGTGTTGACCAACTCAGGAGAGAGTTCGCGGTAATGCACCTGGCTGCGGTTGTAGCGGAAGTAGCGGCCGAGCGATTCGCCATCGGCCGAAATAATTTCTGACGACAAATCGTTCTCTGGGTTTTCTACTTCGCGTATGCTGGGCATGTTGCCGTACAGGCTAAACAAATTGACGCTCACGGTGAGCACATACAACGGCATGCCAAGGATGAAAACCAAAAAGGCAATCCAAAAATACTTGATCGCCTTCGGTATCCACGGCAGCCGCTGACGCAACAGCGTTTGGATCTTACTTTTGATAGTTTTTGTCGAAGAACGTGAGGTACTCATCCAATGATTTGGTTCGGTAGAAAATCTGAAAGTTGTCTTTGGTGATCACAAAATTATAGAATTTGTAATTGTAAAATGGTTTGACCGTGGCCACCTGTGCCAGGAACTTGTAATAATACTCCATCACGCTTTCGCGGTCGGGAAACTCCACACACATGGTTAGCGTCTTGTCGTCAAGGCCGAGGTTGCTGGTAGTAAGCTTTAATTTTTTCCATTCTGCTGCATTGAATTTTTCAAGCGCATCCACCACGGGGCTGGTGAGACGATCAGAAGAATTGTATGCTACAATGAAAAAATGTGGCCCCGTGGGCGTGCCAAATTTTATGCCTTTTGCCTTCTCTATTTTTTCGAGGAAAGTTTTGGAGGAGGCCACCAGTTGCTCCGCATAATTTTTTAATGGGTCTTTCGGATATTTTTTGATGAACTCGCCCAACTCAAACTGATAGCGCGTCACCTCTTCAGTGCGGCCCATGATTAGGATTTTCAACAACGCCAATTGTGGAATGAAATTCGTTTCGCCCGAAGCCAACGCTTCGTTTACCCTGTCCATGGCGGGCTTCAAATTATTTTGTTGGTACAAGGCATAGGCATCTTTGTAAACCAATTTTTGTTTTTCGGCAAGCGCGCTGGTCTCTTTAATATAATCAGGGTTGATGAGGATACGCGCAAAAGTAGAGTTGGGGTATTCGCGCTGTAGTTGTAGCGCATACCGTTCGGCAAGGCCATCGTTTTTTTCTTTATGAATGAGATAAAGTTTGTAGAGCACTTCGGGCTTGCGCTCGGATTGCGGAAAGCGTGCCAACAATTTTTCGTACGATTCGGCCGCGTTGTCTTTTTCATTCAAGTTGAAATAATACAAGTCGCCCAGATGGAAATAAGCATCCTCGATTTTTGCAAGTGCTTCTTTTTTTCGTTCCTCCGTTCGGGGCAATTGTGCGATGAGCTTGCCCACCACGTCTTCCTTGATTTCTTTTTTTACTTCTTGCCGGGTGTCGGGCTTCTTTTTTTCAGTAGGCTGCAGTGCCGCTAATGTTGAGGCATCTGCAAAAGTGGCAGCGCGGTTGGACCTTCGCCAGTTGTCATCCAGGGTGATCGAGCCCCACACACGCTGAAATTCTGTTTCGCCAGTAGCTACCAAATCGCGGTTGCCAAAATACCAATCGCCTGTGTTGGTGTCATCAGTGGTGTTGAAAGCACTGATTGGCGCAGGGCTGGTATCGATCGTATTGTCTTTTCTCTTTTTCCTTTTTGAAACCGTTTCTTTTTTTTCTTTACTGCTGAGGATCGAGTCGAGCCGATGGCGCACCGTGGCGGTATCGAGCGAAGCAAGGAAAAGCAGGCTATCGTTGAGCGTGATCGTTTCGGTGTACTTTACAAATTCACCCAAAAGCCCTTGCCGTTTTTTTACGGCCTCCAGCGTTTCAAAATCTTTGGGCAAGGCGGCCACCGCACTATCGTAATACAGTTTGGCGGGCTTGTAGTTTTTCAACGAATCAAAATTGATCTGCCCGATGCGCAAGAAAGACATTCCTTGCACGCGCTTGTTCTTGCCTGCATGGGCTGCAAGTTTGAATTCTTTGATGGCTTCGCTCAGGTGATTTTGCTTTTTTTCAAACTCGCCCAGCTCAAAATAAATTTTGTCTTTGAAATCGTGGTTCTTGCTGTCTTTCAAAAGTTTTTCAAACTGCTTGCGCACCAGCCTCACATCGCGGCTGTTTTGGAGCTGCGCCACTTGGGCCATGTTCAGCCGTGCGTAGAAATCAATTTCATAATCGGGGTTAGTGGTGAGGCATTTCTTATAAAAAATGTACGCTTCAGAATTGAAGCCCAGCTTTTGGTACACCTGGCCTACAATAAAATAAATCCTTCCCCTACGGTCTTTGTGCGCAAGCAACGTGTCGGCCTTCGACAGGTTGATGACCATATTATTATAGTCGTTGCGGATTTGATAGTAATTGGCTTTTTCGAGGTATAGTCTTTTTTGGTTAGAGCGGCTCAGTAGTTTTTCTTTTTCCAAAAAACGGAATGCTTCTTCAGCACGATCAAAGTCGCCCATCTCGGTGAACGTGCGCACCAGATTGAGCAAGGCAGCATGCCGAAGATGAAGATCTTGGCTTTTGGTGTTTACATATTTAAAAGTGAGTATGGCATTTTGGTAATCGCACGCATAATGCCGCGCCATCCCCACCATCAAATAACTATCGTCTGCCCACTTGCTATTGGGATGACGCTGGATAGAAATAGATGCCATCTTAATGATCTCGTCTGTATCTTTTTTGTACGACTTGGCCAACACAGTATCCAAGCGCGGGTAGAGCAGCAAGATTTTGCTATGGTCGTCATCGAGGCTTTTCAAAAACAATTTGTCCACTTGGCGCACTCCTTCTTTGGCGTAGAAGTAGCCATTGTAGTGTGCGGTGAGGTTGTGATAAAAGTTGCTGGTGACGGTATTCTGCTCAAGAGAGCAGCCCATCAGCGACAAGAAGAAAATAAATAATGAATATCGTTTGACAGTGTGGGGCAAGGCCTTGGTTTTATTTAACCTTAAAATTGGTCAATATTATTTTCAAATATCGCCCAAAAAATAGTTTAACGAACATCCGTCTGATCTATTGCCAAAAGGGTTTCGCTGATAATAATCGGTGGTGGCAACAAGCATTAAAAATGATTGTATTAATTTTACGGCAAAATATCTTTTTTGAAACCGAAGAAAACACTTTCCGAACGGCTCACTCAGCGCTACCTGCTGGTGGTGCGCAACGAAGAAAACCTGGCCGAGAAGAGCACGGCCTCTTTCACCTATGCCAAATTGTTGGTGATCTCCTCGGCCGTTTTTTTATTGATTTTTATGGGCAGCCTTTTCCTTTCAAAAACCTTGCTGGCCAAATGGTTTGACCCCAAGTACGAACAGGCCGCACAAAAAAAACAATTGATCCGCTTGGCGCAACGCCTCGACTCACTTGCTATTGAAGAAGACCGCAAAGAAAAATTTATTCAAAACTTTCAACGCATTTTGCGTGGCGATACCTCCAGTGGGTTTGTCGATCCCGCCAAGGTATTGAAAGCCTCTACCGAGCCCATAAAAACGGTGGCCGGAATGAAACTGGCCCCGTCCGATTCGCAATACAGAAAAGAATTTGAGCAGTCACAGTTTTCGTTGGTGTCGCTCAACAGTAAATACCGCGAGCTACAAGACATCTTTTTCTTTACGCCCGTCACTGGTTTTATCAGCGACAAATACGATGGCAAGAAGGGACATTTTGGTGTGGATATTGTGGCCAAAACGAACGAGACGGTAAAGTGCGTGGCCGATGGCACTGTGCTGATGGCCAGCTGGACACAGGATGCAGGCTATGTGATAGCCGTGCAGCACCACGGCAGCTTGGTGAGTGTGTACAAGCACAATGCCAGTTTATTTAAAAAAGTTGGTAGCTTTGTCAACGCAGGCGACATCCTCTCGATAGTTGGCAACAGTGGGGAAATGACCGATGGCCCTCATCTACATTTTGAAATGTGGTACAATGGCAACTCGCTCAACCCCGAAGAATTTGTAACTTTTTAAACTTCATCAAAACGTAGCCATGTTAACATCTAAAGAACAAAAACGCGTAGCCGAAGAAATCAGCAACAGCAGCAACGTCATCGGCAAGGGCACGGTGCTCGAAGGCAACATTGAAACCTACGGCAACATCCGCATCGAGGGGCGCATCAACGGCAACATCAAATCAAAATCTAAAATCGCGCTGGGCACTGGCAGCCATGTGGAAGGTAACATCACCGCGCAAAATGCCGACATCGAAGGCGAAGTGAAGGGCAAGGTGGACATCACCGAGCTACTCGTGCTCAAAGCCACGGCCATTGTGCATAGCGACATCAGCACGGGCAAGCTGGTGGTAGAACCGGGCGCAATGTTCAACGGCTCATGTAAAATGGGCACCGTGAAGGACATTAAGATGGCTGAACCTGACAATGGTATGCGTGCTCACCAAGAAGCAAGGATGAATTGAGCGGTAACGGAAGTTGCTCCTCGATCCTCTGTTTTAAAAAATTGAAATCGACACCGAACAACTTTTTAAAGTATTCCAGCCTCGGCTTACAACTGTTGCTCGTCATTGGCGTATGTGGTTGGCTAGGTTTTCGTGTAGATCAATGGCTTGACCTAAAATTCCCTGCCTTTTTATTGACAATGGTACTGGTATCGTTTGGCGGCATGATGTATAAACTTTACCGCTCGCTGGATGAATAACCCTCACCCAGCATCACGTTGCAATACTTCTAAATTTCTACCGCCCTCTCCCCGGGGAGAGGCATCGCAACACTACGGTAGCACAGAAAATGAATTGGGTGAGGGAGTACAAACAGTGTAAGATAAACGTCTGTGGAAAAATGAATAGAAGTTTATTAGTATTCACCGCATCGCTCATTGTATTGGCTATGGCAATTGGCTGGGGCGCCCAATGGGCGCAACCTTCGTTTTTAATTTTGATTTTGACTGTCTTGGCTCTCGCCACATGGGTTGTTTACTTTTTTATTCTAAAAACAAAGCCAGCGGATTTTGTACGAAATTACGTGCTCACCATCGTGCTGAAATTGCTGGTGGGAGGCGTTTTCATTTCTATTCTACTCTATATTGACAAACCCGCAGCCGATGCCAACGCGATTCTTTTCATGACTGCCTACCTCCTGTTTACGGGTTTGGAGGTGGGGTTTCTTTTTAGGAGGCTGAAATAGCT
>JAYWDN010000130.1:0-52932 GCA_043780615.1 Bacteroidota bacterium
TTAATTCGTACTCGAAAGCATCACGTCTTGTCGTACCAATTTTACCAACATGTTTGTCAATCATTGTGTCGAGCGAAACGGTTTTTAATTTTTTGGTAGTCATTGTTTATTTATTTTTTGTGCAAAATATTGTTCTCTAATCCTTTCTGCTTTTTCAAGGTCGGTCTTAGGGGTTCTGTCTGTCTTTTTGATAAGTCCGTGAGTTGAGAAAACTAAAGTTTGGTGTCCTTGCGATTTGTCCCAAAAGGCAAAAACTCTAAAGTGTGTTTTGTTGTAAAATGTTCTAAATTCCCAAATATTGTCATTGAGTTTTTTGAAGAGTTCAGGGTCGTTTGTCAATTGAGCCTTTTTAATATTGTAGTAGATTTTCTGCTGGGACTTCTGGTCTAAACTATCCATAAATTCAACGGCTTCTGGAAGAAATTCGACTTTGAATTTTTCGGTCATTCGTTTTTTTTGTCAAAAGTACAGGTTTCCTATTAAAGAAACAATTATAAATTCGTAGGGTGTCCAAAAATGTAGCGTACAAACTGCAATTTATGTTATTACACGTACTATCTAAAGACCAAAAAACCCCCTCGCTAGCGCAAGCGTCTCGCTTGTGCTTGTTTGTTGAGTGATATTGTTTGATAAAGCACAAGCGAAACGCTTGCGCCAGTTTTGGGTATTGCGCAACCCCTATTCTTGAAATTAAATGTAACCCTTTTGAAACACGTTACTCTAATCACTAACTTAAACAATAAACACAATGAAAAAACTAACAAACCGAACCCTTGGCCTTCTCCTATGCGCTATTGCTGGGCAAGCCATAGCACAAAATCCCAAACTATCAGACCCTGAAGTAGCGCATGCCGCAGTTACGGCCAACCAGATAGACATAGGCTTTGCTGAAATCGCCAAAGAGAAATCTAAGAATGCAGACATCTTAAAGTTTGCAGAAACAATGACTAACGATCACAAAGCCATTATTGCCCAGGCTGTGGCACTTGTCACCAAATTGAAGGTCACACCATTGGACAACGCGGTGAGCAAACAACTTTTAGCAGATGCAGAGAATACAAAGAAAATGCTCCGTTCAAAGTCAGCTAAAGATTTCGATAAGGCGTACATTGATAACGAGGTTTCTTATCACAAGGCCGTGATAGCAGCAGTTGAAGGTCTTTTAATACCGGAAACAGAAAATGCGGAACTGAAAGAATTATTGCAAAATGTTGTGCCTGCACTGAAGGCGCACCTGGGGCACGCAGAAATGGTGCAAAAAATGTTTGCCGGTAAGTAAGTAGGAATGACGATGCGAAATAGTATTTACTTCTTGTTGGCTC
Source organism: Bacteroidota bacterium (assembly GCA_043780615.1). Lineage (GTDB taxonomy): Bacteria > Bacteroidota > Bacteroidia > Cytophagales > Cyclobacteriaceae > ELB16-189. Next base: position 1,323 of record JAYWDN010000130.1, read on the forward strand.
TTTTTCTTTTGAACGGTTGTTCTTCTAAAAAAGCAGAACACACTAGCCCTACTGAAGACTATGGAAACCCGCAGGAAGAAGCGCCAGCTCCAATTCAGAAAAATAGTGTGGAGGAAGTACCACTTAAGAATACAGCTTCGTACCATACCGTGGTGATACGGCTGATGAAGTTTGAGCCAGCCGAACTAAAACTGCATAAAGGAGATACCGTACTTTGGATTAACAAAGATATCACCGATCATAACGTTACAGAAGAAGTTGGGAAAAAGTGGACATCATCAAAAATGCCGGCTAATCAATCCTGGAGCATGGTGGTTAAGCAAAGTGCTGATTACTATTGTTCTATTCATCTGGTTATGAAAGGGAAACTTTTGGTAGAATAGATTTCTCCTTTCTGTCATCCTACTAAAAAACGGCTAAATATTCTTTAGCCGTTTTTCATTTCCATGCCAGTTTGGGTTGACAATCACAGGCTGCAAATAGCTAAGGCAGATGAAGCATAATTATTTCATCTTTGTGTTGCATGGATAATCTCACCTTCTCCTTTAAAAAAATAATTCTTATAAGCATTTGTTTGATCTCGGCATTTGCCGATGCTCAGACCAATTCTAATAAAGCCAACAACACGGAGATTTCAGCCTACAGCAAAACTGGAATGATAGATCCCGCAAGTAAAGAAGAAACGTATTCCATTACCATCACCGTTACGCACATCCGCAACCACAATGGCGTGATCCGCTTTAAATTTTTTGATGACACTACACCCTTTCCCCACAAGATGGGATTTCGAAAAGTGGTCGTGCCCAAATCGCAAGTAACGGGAGATTCATTGCGCGTAACGTATGATGGGTTTGTGTCAAAAAACATGGGCATTGCCTTGCTCGATGACGAAAACGATAACTGGGAATTGGATTTTGGTTGGTTTCTTCCCAAGGAAGGCTATGCTTTCTCTGACTACTTCCATGCTTCCCTGCGCAAGCCAGTGTACAAAGATTTCCGTTTTATGCTAACAGGCGATAGGAAAGTGATCATGAAAATGAAATATTACTGAGCGATCTCTGAGCAATTAACTACCTTGTGCAAATGAATATTGTACGAAGCTGGCGCGAACAAAAAGTAATGCTGAAAAGGAGATTCCCCATTCTTTCCGATGAAGACTTTGTCTTTGAAAAAGAAGAAAGGGAAACCATGCTGGCAAAACTGGAGACCAAACTCAATAAGTCAAGGGTAGAACTGGAGTCGCTTTTTGCCGAACTCCAACTTTATTAACTGATTCTATTTTCCATCATCATCCACCTCTACTTGTAAGAGGTGCAATATCCTTTGGATGATTGGCGCAAAGAAGACGGCTGTGATACTCAGAAAGGCCCGGTGGTGCGCCTCGCACCAGCCGCCCAACCGGAAATTTTTATATGACATTATTTTTTGTTTTCTGACTAAAAAGCATACCTTGAAAATGTTATTTCAAAGCACCCGCGGCCTACCGTGGATGCACGTGTTACATTTTTTATTGGGGTTATTGAGTTGTACTAAAAATAGTTGCTGGAGGCAAATTTGTTTTGGGAAGTTCAAATGACAATACTGTTTTGTGGCCGCTTGTAGTATATGCCGCCATCGTTTGTAGTCTGATAGGCGCTATACTGGGGCTCTCCTATTTTCTGGGAGGGCGTCACAAAGAACGTGCGACCGATGAGCCCTACGAAGGGGGCATTGCTAGTACAGGCTCTGCACGTCTCCGTTTTTCTTCACAATTTTATATGATCGCCATGCTCTTCGTCATCTTTGACGTGGAGACGATTTTTATTTTCTCTTGGGCTATTGCATTCAATGAATTAGGCTGGCTTGGGTTTATCGGGGCATCGACATTCGTTGCACTCCTTATTATCGTGTTGATCTACGAATGGCGCAATGGGGCGCTTGATTTTGGCCCCGATGGAAAAAAAATATTGAAGGCCTACAAAAAACTAACTAAAAATCCTGATGAAATGGTGGTTAAGTAAAGCACAAGAACCTGTTGGCGCGCTGGATGGAGGAACTGGTTCTATGGAGGAAGCAGTGCGTCAAAGTATGGTGTTTAGCACCGTTCAGGGTTTGCTCGGCTGGGGCAGAAAAAATTCGATGTGGCCTTTTCACTTTGGGCTTTCATGCTGCTTCGTGGAGATGGCCACCAGTATGACTCCTAAATATGATGTGGCACGCTTTGGAGCTGAAGTAATTCGCGGCACACCTCGCGAGGCTGATGTGATGATCATTGCCGGCACTGTTTTTATCAAAATGGCTCCCATTATAAAGCGCCTTTACGAACAAATGATGGAACCGCGATGGGTGATTTCGATGGGCTCTTGCGCCAACTCGGGAGGAATGTATGATATCTATAGTGTGGTGCAGGGCGTAGATAAGTTTTTGCCGGTGGATGTGTATGTGCCGGGTTGCCCACCGCGGCCGGATGCTTTTATGGAAGGCCTGACTTTGTTGCAAGATAGGGTTGGCAAAGAACAGAGGCCGTTGAGTTGGACAATTGGCGATCAGGGAATAATACGGCCAGAAAAAATTTCGATGAAAGATGTAAAGAGAGAGCAGCGAATGCAGATGACTTCATTCCGTTCTCCCGATGAAATTTAAGAAGCCCCTCTTTGGAGAGGGACTTCGGGTGAGGTGATTAACGATTAACGACTTAATGAACGATCTCGATCCGCCTGAACTAATACAGTTGAAGTTTGGAGAAGATGCGGTCTCCAGACAAGCAACCTGCGATGGTATTACTACCTTGTGGGTGTCGCCTGCTAATAGTGTCGAGATTCTCCGTCACCTAAAGAACGACATCTCCAAACCCTATCTTTTTTTATACGATCTCACTGCGATTGATGAGCGGCCACGCAAAAAAGAATCGGGTTATCCTTCCAATTATTTCACGATTGTTTATCATCTCTTTTCTTTTGGTCGCAATTCTTTTCTGCGGCTGAAAGTTGCACTCCATGAAGAAAAACTTTCGCTGCCCAGCATCACCAGTCTTTGGATGAATGCCAATTGGTACGAACGTGAAGTGTTTGACATGTTTGGCATTCGCTTCGATGGGCATCCCAACATGCGCAGGTTATTGATGCCACTTTCGTGGGAAGGGCATCCGCTGCGCAAGGAGCATCCGGCTCGAGCCACCGAGATGGGGCCGTTCCTTTTAACGGATGAAAAGCAAGACCTTGAACAGGAAGCATTGAAATTCAAACCGGAGGAATGGGGATTGAAAACGCATAGCGAAAATTCTGATTTCATGTTTTTGAACATCGGACCGCAACATCCTGGAACACACGGAGTGCTTCGGATAATCCTTCAATTAGATGGCGAAGATATTGTAGATGCCGTGCCCGACATCGGCTTTCATCATCGCGGTGCCGAGAAAATGGCCGAGCGTCAATCGTGGCACACGTACATTCCATATACTGATCGAATTGATTATTTGGGTGGAGTAAATAACAATCTCGCGTATTTATTAGCGGTAGAAAAGCTGGCAGGTATCGAAGTGCCTGAGCGCGCCAAAGTGATTCGTGTGATGATGTGTGAATTTTTCCGCATCGCGAGTCATTTGGTTTGGTATGGAACTTTCGCTCAAGATGTAGGTCAGCTTTCACCGGTGTTCTACATGTTCACTGATCGTGAAAAAATATTTGATGTAGTCGAAGCGGTTTGTGGCGGACGCATGCACCCCAATTGGTTTCGCATCGGTGGCGTAGCACAAGATCTTCCGAATGGTTGGGAAACATTGGTAAAAAACTTCATCGACTACTTCCCGAAAAAATTAAGAGAGTACGACAAGATGGTGATGCAGAACAGTCTGTTCAAAGCACGCACCGAAGGCATTGGCATCTTCACGCAACAAGAAGCCATTGAATGGGGCGCGACTGGTGCGAACTTGCGAGCCTGTGGAATGGAATGGGACTTCCGCAAGAAGCAGCCTTATTCAGGGTATGAGAATTTTGATTTTGAAGTTCCTATCGGAAAGAATGGCGACTGCTATGATCGCGCGTTAGTCCGTGTAGAAGAAATGCGACAAAGTCTCCGCATCATCGAACAGTGTTTGAAAAATATGCCGGCAGGCCCTTACAAGTCAGACCATCCACTTACAACTCCTCCCATCAAGAAAAATACAATGAAAGATATTGAGACACTCATCACCCATTTTCTGAATGTGAGCTGGGGGCCGGTGATTCCTCCGGGTGAGGCGATGAGTTGCATTGAAGCAACTAAAGGAGCAAATAGTTACTATGCAATCAGCGATGGCAACACGTCACCTTACCGGATGCGCGTGCGCACGCCATCGTTCGCACACATGCAGATGTTGCCTTACATCAGCAAAGGCTACACGGTGGCTGACATGTTGAGTATTTTGGGTGCGATGGATTTTGTATTGGCAGATATTGATAGATGACCTCACCCCCAGGCCCTCTCCAGAGGAGGGGGAAGTGTGAAGTTTTGAGACATAGATTGAGATTAGAAAACAATTTAAATAAGCTCTGTTCCCCTCTCCTTGTGGAGAGGGGTCAGGGGTGAGGTTATGCTTACAGGAGAAGAAATAAAAGAGATAGAGAAAGCGATTAGCATAGTGCCGTACAAAAAAGCGGCATGCATTGAGGCGTTGAAGGTGGTGCAAGAGCATCGAAGCTATGTTTCGGATGAAAGTTTGAAAGACGTGGCAAGTTACATGGACATGTCTGCTGAAGAATTAGATTCAGTTGCAACGTTTTACAATCTCATTTTCCGTAAACCAGTTGGGAGACACATTATATTATTGTGCGACAGTATTAGTTGCTGGGTCATGGGCTACGAAAAAATTAAAGAACAGCTAAGCCAGAAGTTGAATATTGGATACGGTGAGACTACAACTGACGGACGGTTTACGTTGTTGCCCAATCCTTGCCTTGGCACGTGTGATTGTGCACCTGCCTTGATGATCGACAAAGACTTGTATAGAAACTTAACAGTAGAACAGTTGGATGAGATATTAAAAAAATATGAATAGAGATTCTAGATTCTAGCAGCTCAGGGCCAGCGACAAGTATCCAGTATCAATTCAAGAAAATATAAAAGGATGGAGAAACCACTAACCCAACACATTCGCAAAGATGGAAAAGCACTCAACTTGAAAGAGTATGAGAAGGTGGGCGGCTATCAATCGTTGCGAAAAATGGTGAAGATGTCTCCGCAAGAAGTTCAAACGTTAGTGAAAGATTCAAACCTGAAAGGAAGAGGAGGAGCTGGCTTTAGCACTGGATTGAAATGGAGTTTTGTTCCGATGAATGGTTCAAAGCCAAAGTATCTCATCGCCAATGCGGATGAAATGGAGCCCGGCACATTCAAAGACAGAATTTTATTGGAGTCCACACCGCATCAACTGATCGAAGGGATGATCATCGCAGCGTATGCCATTCAGGCCGATGAATCATTTGTGTTTTTGCGTTGGGCCTACAAAACTGCAGCAACTGCAATTACGCAAGCGATTCACGAAGCACACGAAGCAGGCTATCTCGGCAAAAATATTTTAGGATCGGGTTTTGATCTTCACATGCACTTGCATACCGGAGTTGGACGCTATATGTGTGGTGAAGAAACAGCTTTGCTGAATTCACTCGAAGGCAAACGAGCGACACCTCGCGCGAAGCCACCCTTTCCGCAAGTCAGCGGACTGTTTGGAAAACCGACCATCGTTAACAATGTGGAAACATTTTGTTGCTTACCACATATTGTAAATAATGGTGCCGATTGGTTTAAGAAGTTAAGTCTCACACAAGATTCGGGAACAAAACTTTACGGAGTGAGTGGCAAAGTAAAAAAACCAGGAGCATGGGAATTGCCAATGGGCGTTACGTTGCGCGAGCTGATTGAAGAGCATGCTGGCGGAATGCAAGATGGATTAAAATTTCGCGGAGCATTGCCGGGAGGAGCATCCACAGATTTTTTGGTCGAAGAACACCTCGATGTGAAAATGGATTTTGTCGGTGTAGCGGCAGCAGGCAGTCGTTTGGGAACAGGAACGGTAGTAGTGCTTGATGATAAAACTTGCCCGGTTGGTTTTGTAAAAAACCTCGAACATTTTTTTGCTCAGGAATCTTGTGGGTTCTGTACACCTTGCCGCGAAGGATTGCCGTGGATCGAAAAAATTTTGAATTCAATTGACAATGGAGATGGAAGACCACAGGATATCAAGCTGCTGGAAGACCATACTAAATATCTTGGCCCAGGGAACACATTTTGTGCTTTAGCCCCTGGTGCGATGGAACCACTTCAAAGTGCGCTAAAATATTTCAGAGAAGATTTTGAACAGCATATAAGTAATAAAGGATGTAATTATGAAATGAAATTGGCCACTAAGACACTAAGGCACTAAGAATACTTTGTGTATAAGTGATAAAATTTTAGAAGTAGGAAATTGACAGTAAGATTGTTTATGAAACAAAAATGACTATCGAGAAGCTAAAAATACTTTGTGCCTTTGTGCCTTCGTGGCAAAATTTGGATTAGTATGCAATTTGAAAAGTTAACAATACAGGAAGAAGACATTGGAAAAGCAATTGTTGGTGCTGCGTATAAAGTTCATTCAGAATTAGGGCCTGGTCTGTTAGAAAAAATATATGAGGTTTGCCTTGTTCATGAACTTAGAAAAGAAGGACTGATTGTGGCTCGTCAATTGGATATTCCAATTCAATATGACGGGATTACTTTCGATGAAGGCCTTCGGCTGGATGTACTGGTTGAAAATAAAATAGTGGTTGAGATAAAAGCGGTAGATCAGGTAAACCCTGTTTGGCAAGCTCAAGTACTAAGTCATTTGAAATTAACTAAACTTCGCTTAGGTTACTTGATTAATTTCAATGTACCACTAATCAAAGATGGCATTAAAAGATTTATTGTATGATGATGGATTTTCATTTTTGCATTCTTAGTGGCTTCGTGTCTTTGTGGCAAAAAAATAACTAAATGGCAACGCTCTATATTGATAACAAACCTTACGAAGTACATTCCGGCAACAACTTGTTGGAGGTCTGTCTCACGCTTGGTTTGGATTTGCCTTACTTCTGCTGGCATCCTTCCCTAGGTTCGGTGGGAGCGTGCCGTCAATGTGCCATTAAAGTTTACAAAGACGAGAATGATACGAAAGGCAAGCTGATCATGGCGTGCATGGAACCCGTCACTAACAACCAACGGATTTCTATCACTGATGCGGAGGCAAAAGAGTTTCGTGAACAAGTGATCGGCTGGCTGATGACCAACCATCCCCACGATTGTGCTGTGTGCGATGAAGGTGGCTCGTGCCATCTGCAAGACATGACAGTAATGACCGGTCATGCGTATCGTCAGTACCGGTACAAAAAACGCACGTACAAAAATCAAGACCTTGGGCCGTTCATCAATCATGAAATGAACCGGTGCATTCAGTGTTATAAATGCGTTCGGTTTTATAAGGATTACGCAGGAGGCAAAGACCTTGATGCGTTTGCTTCTAAAAACAATGTTTATTTCGGGCGGCATGAAGATGGAGTTTTAGAAAGCGAATTCAGCGGCAACTTAACGGAAGTTTGCCCAACCGGTGTATTTACTGACAAAACATTGAAGCAACATTATACGCGCAAGTGGGACCTCACGATGGCGCCTTCCATTTGTCAGCATTGCAGTTTGGGTTGCAACATTATTGCGGGTGAGCGTTACGGATCGCTTCGTATGATTTCGAATCGTTATCACGGAGAAGTGAACGGTTATTTCATTTGTGACCGTGGAAGATTCGGTTACGAATTTGTAAATGCCCCTGATCGCATCAAGCAACCGATTCTAAATAGTAAGGTGATTGGACACGATGAAGTGCTTGGGGAGATCAAAAAAATATTGAAGGAATCCAAGGTAATTGGAATCGGTTCACCCCGCGCATCGCTGCAATCCAATTTCGCATTAAAAGCATTGGTTGGTAAGAATAATTTCTATCATGGAGTTTCAGAAAATGAACACGACATGGCCGAGCTTGCCATTCGAATTTTAAAAGATGGCCCAGTACGAACTCCATCATTAAAGGAAGTAGAAAAATCGGATGCGGTATTTATTTTAGGTGAAGACCTGACCAACACCGCACCAATGCTTGCTCTTGCTGTTCGTCAAGCCGCGCGTGTGCAGCCAATGAATGATGTGGCGAAAGCAAATATTCCTGATTGGAATGATGCAGCCGCACGTGAATACATTCAAGATAAAAAAGGACCTGTGTTCAGTGCCACGATCCATAATACAAAACTGGATGATGTTGCCACTCAAACTTATTATGCTGCACCTGATGATCTCGCGCGATTGGGATTTGCTGTGGCTCACATTTTGGATAATGAAATTCCTGACGTTGCCAATTATCCTGATGAGTTAAGAAAATTAGCAGAGCAAATTGCAACTGGATTATCGAATGCTGAGCGACCGGTAATCATCTCAGGACTTTCAAGCGAAACTGAAACGGTGATGAGGGCAGCTGCGAATGTGGCGTGGGCATTGCACAAGAAAAATAAAAACACAGGCCTTGTGTTCTCGATGCTCGAATGTAATTCTCTCGGTCTTGCCATGTTGGGCGGTGGCCGTTTGGATGGAGCATTCAATGCGATTCTCAACAGCCATGCAGACACCGTGATTATCATGGAGAACGATCTCTATCGTCACGGCACGGTGGCAACTGTTGACAGATTCTTTAGCCGATGTAAACAAGTGATTGTTCTCGATCACACCAATCATGCAACGATAAAGAAAGCGCAAGTAATAATTCCTGCTGGAACTTTTGCCGAGTCGGATGGTACGTTAGTTAATAATGAAGGTAGAGCTCAACGGTTCTTTCAAGTGTATGAAGCAACGGATGTAATTCAGGAAAGCTGGCGTTGGTTGTTGAACATGGGTGTTAACGCAGGGAATGAAAAGATGAGTAAATGGAAAAACTTTGAAGACATTACAAAAGCAATTTCTCAAGAAGAACCATTGCTCAAAGGCGTAGATACGATCACACCACCATCTGATTTTAGAGTTGCCGGACAACGCATTCCGCGTGAGCCACATCGTTATAGCGGACGCACTGCGATGAATGCCGTTGTAGATGTGAGTGAACCAAAACCACCAGAAGATCCAGATTCATCATTGTCCTATACAATGGAAGGTTACCGCGGTGAGCCGCCATCATCGTTGATTCCGTTTTATTGGTCACCAGGTTGGAACTCCGTGCAGTCTGTAAATAAATATCAAGAAGAAGTAGGCGGCCATCTTCGCGGTGGAGATCCGGGTTTAAGATTGATTGAAGCGAATTCCGATAAAGAAGTTAAATATTTTACAACTGTTCCAGAAGTTTTCCAACCAATTGAGGATCACATCTGGATGGTCTGGACACATCATATTTTCGGATCAGAAGAATTAAGTGCGCGCGCTTCAGCGGTGACACAACGAATTCCAAAACCTTATGTGATGATCAGTTCAAATGATGCGGAGCACTGGAAACTTCAAGAGGGACAAATGTTTTCGTTTACCATCGAAAAACATTTGTACACACTACCGGTGAAAATCAATTCAACAATGCCTCACGGTGTTGCTGCATTGCCATATGGATTAGAAGGAATGCCATCGACTGAAATGCCGGCTTGGGGAATAGTTAAATCAATAGGCAATTGACAATAGGCAGTATGCAAGGGACAAAAAAATATCACAAGTTAAATTGAGCTATGAAAAATCGCACTGCCTATTGCCTATTGCCTACTGCCAACTTTAAAGTTGAAGAACATGACTGAACCAATAAACCCATGGCTGATCATTGGCGGAGTGCTCGCAGGACTTCTTACGGTGGCTCCGGGTTTGATCTGGCTTGAGCGCAGGTTGCTTGCTTTGTGGCAAGATCGTTATGGCCCTAATCGGGCGGGCCCATTTGGTGTACTCATCGTTTTGGCCGATACAATCAAACTTTTTTTCAAAGAAGATTGGATTCCACCATTTGCCGACAAAAAAGTTTTTGTGATTGCTCCGGCCATTGTAGCCATCACCGTGTTGATGAGTTTTGTGATCGTACCTTTTGCACCAGGTGTCATTGTCGTTGACTTGAACATCGGGATACTTTTCTTTTTGGCGATGTCATCGATGGGCGCCTACAGTATTATCCTGGGAGGTTGGGCATCGAATAATAAGTATGCATTGCTCGGTGCCATGCGTGGAGCTGCCCAATTAATTTCTTACGAAGTGTTCATGGGACTTTCACTGATGGGCGTAGTATTGCTTACCGGATCTTTCAGTTTGCAAGACATTGTCAATGCGCAAAAGGGAATGTGGTTTGTTGTTCCGCAGTTCATCGGCTTTGTAACATTTTTAATTGCAGGGATTGCAGAAACACATCGGCTTCCATTTGATATTCCAGAAGCAGAGAGTGAACTCATCGCAGGCTTTCACTCTGAATATTCTGGAATGAAGTTCGGATTGTTCTTTGTTGGTGAATATTTGGGCATCACACTCATCTCCGCCATTGTAGTTTGTTTGTTCTTTGGCGGATGGCTTGGCCCGGGTTTTCTTCCACCTTTGTTGTGGTTTGTGATTAAGACTTTTGTTTTTATCGGGCTGTTCATTTTGCTGCGTGCGTCCATGCCACGCCCACGCTATGACCAGCTGATGGAATTCGGTTGGAAAATAATATTGCCGATAACGTTGTTGAATTTAATGGTGACGGCTGCCATTGTACTCATACGAAGTGGAGCAGAACTGAATCTTAAATTTTAAAAAAATATGTACAGCATCGTGCGAAGTATGTGGTTGGTGTTCTTGCATATGTTTCATAAGCGTGAAACTATCCAGTACCCAGAAGAGAAAGTAAAACTTCCGGCTCGCTGGCGCGGAAGGATTGTGCTGACGCGTGATCCTGATATGGGCGAACGATGTGTTGGCTGCTATCTGTGTGCAGCGGCTTGTCCGGTAGATTGCATTTCACTCCAAGCTACGGAAGATGAAAATGGAAGAAGGTACCCTGAATTCTTTACAATTAATTTTTCCCGATGTATTTTCTGTGGCTATTGCGAAGAGGCTTGCCCCACGTATGCCATTCAATTGATTCCGGATTTTGAAATGGGAGAATACGATCGTCAAAACTTGGTGTACGAGAAAAAGGATTTATTAATTGACGGGCAAGGAAAATACGAAGGGTACAATTATTATAAGGTTGCCGGAATGGCTATCGGAGGAAAAGGAAAAGGGGAAGCGGAGAACGAAGAGCCACCGGTGGATGTGAAGAGTTTAATGCCGTGAGAGTCATAAGTTAATCGTTATAAGTTAATAGTGTGCGTTGCATAACAATTAACGGATCACTATTAACCATTAACAATTAATGCGATAACGAAAATTGAATTAAGAATAATGCAGTTGACCTTTTACATATCAGCCTTCATTGCCATCCTCTCCACAATCATGGTGATCACGCGCTTTAATATTATTCATGCGCTGTTGTATCTCGTGGTTTCGTTCCTCGCATTGGCCACTGTCTTTTTTATTCTTGGTGCCCCCTTCGCGGCAGCTCTTGAGATTATTATTTATGCAGGCGCCATCGTAGTACTCATCATTTTTGTGATTATGATGCTGAACCTAAAAGGAGAAGCAATTGAGCAAGAAAAAAAATGGCTGACACCACAAGTTTGGATTGGCCCGGCTATTCTCTCGTTCATACTTTTAAGTGAATTGATTTATGTATTAGCTACCGCGGATAGCGGGGCCTCAACAGCGGTGCAATTAGTGGATTCGAAGGCGGTGGGTAAATCGTTGTATGGACAATATATATTAGGTGTTGAGCTTAGCGGTATGTTGTTGATGGCAGGAATTGTTGGCGCCTACCATTTAGGGAGACAAAAGAAAAAAGTGACTCACCGTTTTTTAGAACAAATAGACGAATGAACGAAGTTCAAACAATGCATGGATTATTATTAGCGGGCATTTTATTTATGCTCGGCCTGATCGGTGTGTTGATCAGACGGAATATCATTTACATGCTAGTGTCGGTGGAGATCATGCTCAATGCAGCCGGGCTCGCTTTCATTGTTGCAGGATCGAAGTGGGCACAACCTGATGGACAAGTGATGTTCATTTTTATTTTGACGATGGCAGCGGCTGAAGTTTCTGTTGGGCTCGCGTTGATTTTGCAGATTCACCATCAGTTGAAAACATTGGATAGTGATGCGGCAAATGAAATGAAAGGATGATCTGGATTTAAGGATTTCCAAGGATGACACAAGATTAAATACAGTCGGATGGTAAAATGTAAAGGCAGAAATGAAAAATCGTAAATCTAAAATCGTAAATCTAAAATGAACCTCCTCTGGCTCATACCAACCTTACCATTTATTGGAGCATTCGTGCTTATCCTCTTTGGATCACGATTGCCGAAGAAAATGGTTCCGTTGATCGGAGCGGGCAGTGTTGGCCTTTCTGCTTTGATCACATTAATCGTTGGAGTTGATTTTATTTCTTCGTCTTCCACATCATTTGATACGTTCGCTTGGCAATGGCTCGATGTTGCGGGATTGTCGGCTGCCTTTGCATTTCACCTCGATGCCCTTTCGTTGGTATTTATTTTCGTCATCACTTTTGTTGGATTTCTCATTCACATCTACTCGGCCGAGTTTATGGTCGATGACGATGGCTATGCGCGGTTCTTTGCTTACCTGAATTTATTTGTAAGCTCGATGCTCATCTTAGTGTTGGCCGACAATTTGGTTTTAATGTATCTCGGTTGGGAAGGAGTGGGGCTTTGCAGTTACTTGTTGATCGGATTCTGGCACACCGAAGAAAAGAATGGTTACGCAGCTCGAAAAGCGTTCATCGTAACACGGGTTGGCGACACCGCAATGGCGATTGGATTGTTTATGCTCTTCCAGAATTTTCACACATTAAATATTCAGGAGATTGCAACCCAGGCACCTCAACAATGGACAGTAGGATCAGATACTGCGTTGATCATCGCTCTACTATTATTAGGCGGTGCGGTTGGAAAATCAGCACAACTTCCTTTACAAACTTGGCTTCCCGATGCAATGGCCGGTCCTTCTCCGGTAAGCGCATTGATCCATGCCGCAACGATGGTGACGGCCGGTGTTTATCTCATCGCGCGCACGCATGCGATTTTTGAATTGGCTCCAATTGCGTTGATGGTTGTAGGAATTGTCGGAGCGGCAACTTTGCTTCTCGCTGGGTTTGCAGCACTTACGCAATTCGATTTGAAACGTGTGCTTGCTTATTCTACGATAAGTCAGATTGGTTATATGTTTCTCGCGTTAGGAGTAGGAGCATGGTCTGCTGCTATTTTTCATTTTATGATCCATGCCTTCTTCAAGGCACTGCTCTTTCTGGCTGCCGGTGCGGTGATCATGGCGTTGCATCACGAACACGATATGTTTAAGATGGGCGGATTGAAAAAGAAACTCCCAGTCATTTATTGGACGTTTTTAATCGGAGCGTCTTCACTTGCCGCACTTCCTCTCATCACCGCAGGGTTTTATAGCAAAGACGAAATTTTGTGGCTGTCATTGGCCGGAGAGAATGGGAACATTTATTTCTTCCTTGTTGCATTGCTTGGCGCATTTGTTACATCAATCTATACTTTTAGGATGGTGTACCTCACCTTCTATGGAGAAGAAAAAACACACATTCATCATGTTCCTGGAAATGGCATGAACATTCCGTTACTAATATTAGCCGGGCTTTCTACTTTTGCCGGATTTATTCAGTTGCCTCACAGCTTTGGACATCTTACTTTGTTCGCTGATTTTTTGCAACCCGTCCTTCCCTCAATCTCCATTCAAGAAGGTTTTGAAAATTTTGAATGGCTGGTGCAACTCATTGCCGCAGGAGCGGCTTTGTCGGGTGTGTACGTTGCCTATATTTTCTACATTCAAAAGCCGGAATTGTCAGACGAATTAAAATCTTCCGCAGCCGATCTCCATCAATTTTGGTTCAGCGGCTGGGGCTTCGATTCACTTTACAATTTTTTGTTCGTGCGGCCATTTGTTTTTCTGTCAACACTAAACAAAAATGATATCGTTGATAAACTGTATGAAGGGCTGGTTTTGATTGCAGAATTTTTCCATCGGATTTTTTCTTTCACACAAAGTGGAATACTGCGTTGGTACATCATGGGAATTGTCATCGGAGGAATTCTATTGCTGACATTAGGATTGATAAGTTGATTAATAAATTATAGAATGATACTGCTTTGGTTCATTAGTATTTTGATGGTTGGTGGTATCCTCGCTTGGATTGCGGGCGAACGCAACGTCTTATTTTCGCGATGGATTTCATTGGTTGCTCTCATCGTCAATTTTATTTTAAGTATTTACATTTGGATTCAAAATCCAGCAGACGCAACGAATACCTGGATTGAAAAATTCAGTGTTCCATGGATACCAGCCTTTGGCATTAGTTTTTCTCTTGCGCTCGATGGATTGAGTTTGCTCATGCTTATTCTCACTTTCTTTCTTGGAATATTTGCTGTGCTCATTTCATGGAACGAGATCAAAGAACGCGTTGGATTTTTTCACTTCAATTTGTTGTGGGTATTAGCTGGGATCACCGGAGTTTTCCTCACCATGGATTTGTTCCTGTTTTATTTCTTCTGGGAAGTGATGCTCATCCCCATGTATTTTCTTATCGGCATTTGGGGCCACGAAAATCGCAGGTACGCTGCCTTTAAATTTTTTATTTTCACGCAGGCCAGTGGACTGCTGATGTTGTTGGCTATTCTTGGATTGTATTTCATTCACGGTAGTCAAAGCGGTACATACACCTATGACTATTTTCAATTACTCGGCACAACATTTTCAGCAGGAACCGGTCGATTGTTGATGTTAGGATTTTTTGCAGCCTTTGCAGTGAAGCTGCCCGTTGTTCCTTTTCATACGTGGCTTCCCGATGCGCACTCGCAAGCGCCAACAGCTGGAAGTTTAATTCTTGCAGGATTGTTGTTGAAGACAGGTGCTTACGGGTTGATCCGTTTTGTACTTCCGTTGTTCCCGGTAGCTGCCGCTGAGTTTGCACCTTGGGCGATGCTCCTTGGAGTGATCGGAATTTTGTACGGAGCATTGCTAGCCTTTGCTCAAACCGATTTGAAACGATTGGTTGCTTATACTAGCGTGAGCCACATGGGCTTTGTGATACTCGGTGTCTTTGCATTCAATCAATTGGCGATGCAAGGTGTGGTGATGCAGATGATCACGCACGGCATTAGCACAGGGGCGTTGTTTATTTTGGCAGGTGTGATCTACGAACGTATTCACACACGAGACATTACTGCAATGGGAGGTTTTTGGACGAAAGCACCATTCATGGGAACAGTCGGGTTAGTGTTTGTTCTGGCATCACTCGGATTACCAGGCCTCGGAAATTTCATCGCGGAGTTTCTTACGCTTATCGGAACATGGCAAGCCAATCATGTACTGACAATTTTTGCGGCCATCGGTGTTGTTGCGGCCACAGCCTATTCGCTCCGCATCATGCAAAAAGTTTTCCTTGGAAAACCAGTTAGCGATAAAATATTACCTGATCTTTCTTTGCGCGAAAAATTTATTTTGATTCCGTTAGTGGTGGTTATTATTTGGTTAGGATTGTTTCCCCAACCAATTTTCAACACGGTAAAACAAATCATCGCCAAACAATTCCAAACTGAAGTGGTTAGCCCAATCAATCCCGACAATGGAGACTAGTAACATCAATATTATTGACGTCCTTCCGGGAATTTTTCTGGTAACAGCCTCGCTGATTGCCATGATTTCCATTTCGATCAGGCGCAATCACAAATTAATTTTTGCTGTAACCACCATCAGCTTACTGGGTGTTTTTGTTTACCTGATCATTTATGCCTCCAACCACCGGTTTACAGTCGAGCCGCTTTTCATCATCGATGGGTTTGGCACATTCATCACCGGCCTTATTGTAATGAGTGCGTTGGCGGTTGCGTTGCTATCGTACGCTTACTTTGAGCAGCGCGAAGAACGAAAAGAAGAATACTACATTTTGCTTTTGCTTGCTACACTGGGTTCAGCGATACTCGTGATCAGCAAACATTTTGTTTCGTTATTTCTTGGTCTTGAAATCCTCAGCATCTCACTTTATTCGATGGTTGCTTATTTACGGAAACGCCCACGCTCGGATGAAGCGGGATTAAAATATCTTATCCTCGCAGCCTTCTCATCGGCCTTTCTTTTGTTCGGCATGGCACTGGTTTACACGATGACTGGCTCAATGGATTTTACTGGCATCGCGGGTTACATGGCATCCGTCAAAGAACTGCCGCTCTTGATGGTCGCGGGACTGAGCATGATGATAGTTGGCATCGGATTCAAATTAGGTCTTGTGCCCTTTCACATGTGGACACCTGATGTGTACGAAGGTGCGCCTGCTCCCGTTACGGCTTTCATTGCTACTATTTCAAAAGGAGGAATGATCGTGTTGCTCGTGCGGTTCTTCACCCAAATCTATGGCTTCCAATATCCCGTGTTGATGTTGTCGTTTACGATTATTGCGATGGCTTCAATGCTCATCGGAAATATTTTGGCGCTGCGACAAAACAATGTAAAACGAATTCTGGCGTATTCCTCCATTGCACACATGGGATATATTTTAGTAGCCTTCCTGGCAGGAGGTGAGTTGGGCGTGGAAGCGGTATGTTTTTATATGGTTGCTTACTTCCTTACCAA
Source organism: Bacteroidota bacterium (assembly GCA_043780615.1). Classification (GTDB taxonomy): domain Bacteria; phylum Bacteroidota; class Bacteroidia; order Cytophagales; family Cyclobacteriaceae; genus ELB16-189. The sequence goes on from JAYWDN010000130.1 coordinate 18,032, forward strand.
CATTGGTGCGTTTGGCGTGATTGCGATCTTATCGGATCAAGATCGCGATGCGGAGTTGCTGGAAGATTATCAAGGCTTGTTTTGGAGACATCCAAAAATTGCAACCGTCTTTACCGCGATGCTTTTGTCGTTGGCGGGCATTCCGCTCACGGCTGGCTTTGTTGGAAAATTTTATTTGATTGCCTCGGGTGCGAGTTCACAATTGTGGTGGCTCGTGATTGTGCTAGCGGCCAGCAGCGTGATCGGCTTATATTATTACATCAAAATAATTGCTGTGATGTTCGACAAAGCAAAAGTTTCAGATGCACTTTCATTGCGGCCTCGATTGTATCTGATCAACCTGATCACACTCTTTGTTCTTTCCGTACTCATGATCTTTTATGGTGTTTACCCACAAGGGTTGATTGACCGGATCAGGGAATTTTTGCAGTGATATTTTTTCTTGTCGACCGAAGTTTTTAACCAAGGAAGAGGCGGCCTGCGCGAGGCGCGCACCCGGCTATTTGCTCCAATCTTTTTGCCAAGGCATTTTCACCGAGCGTGATTACGCACGCAAAGTAGTGTTGAAAGGAAAATCATCCAAACTCACGTTAGTAGGCGAACTGATGTCGCGAAACCCTTATTCAGTTTCTTCAGAAAGTACTGTTGAAGATTGCATGAATATGATGAATGCGAAAAAGATCAGACACTTACCGGTAGTGGATGACGGCAATTTAGTTGGTGTAGTTTCTGTTGGTGATTTGATCCGCTTCATGCTCGAAGAACAACGGTGCGTCATCGAGCACTTGGAGAATTATATCACGCATTAGTTAGTTAGTTTTAGGAATATGATAATCGTCTTTGCGAGCACCTGCGCGGATTAGCGTGTTGGCGCGAAGCAATCTCATTTCTGGAGATCGCTTCGCGCTTCTCACTTCCCTTCGTAGGTGCTCGCGATGACGTTAAATTCTAAGTTTATTAACGTTAAAAGATAATAACCTAACTTACTAAAGAAGGTTCATGCGCCTCTTCAAACAAAGAAAGTTGTGTTTTATGGTTTACCCGAATAGGCTTCAGAATTTTTTGAATTTGATTTGGCAATCTGTTGATATAATAAAGTGCAGTTTCTTTTTTTCGTGACGCAATGATGATTTCAGTTTCACTTGCTGCTCCTCTAAATAATTTCTCAACAATTTCCGGTTTGTTGTTGTTCGCAGACAAATGCGACAATATCAAGTGGCTCATAAACGGTGGCCGATGATTTAAAAATAATTGCAGCGCTTCCGTATTGGATAAATGACCGTTCCCATTTCTGATGCGATCTTTCAAATGTTGGGAATAGCCGCCCGTTTCCAACATGACTTCGTCATAGTTCGATTCTAAAAATGCTGCGTGGCATTGTTGAAAATTTTTTATCAGGTGTTCGCAGGATATGCCTGTATCAGTGAACACACCCACGTTAATATTATTGTGGCTCACCATGAAACTATGTGGCTCAACCGCATCATGAAATTTTGGAAAGCCAGTGATGGTCAAACCCCCGATCGTTACAGGTTCATAAGCTTGTAATGTAATCGAACGTATTTCTCCCCACCTCGATTTTAAATTACTTCGCGTACCAGCGGTCATGTAAACAGGCAAATAATATTTCTTGATTAGTTTCGGAAGGCCGTTGATGTGGTCGGCATGTTCGTGCGTAATAAAAATAGCCTTCACCATTTTTATCGAAAGTCCCAAGTGCTTCAGTCGCCTTGCTGTCTCGCGGCAAGAAATTCCCGCATCGATCAACACACCCTCATTAGCATTGCCAATGTAGTAGCAGTTGCCATTACTTCCGGAGTTTAATGATGCGATCGACAATGACACAGAGGCGAAGGTAATGGAAATACAATTTATTACGTTCCTAACAAAGGGCAACTGAAAAGTAGGTTTTCGATCTTCACTCTCTGCGAACCTCTGTGGCCTCTGCTGCAGAGTTGCGCAGAGATGCTTCAATGTGAATAATTCTCCAAACAAAAACTGCCAGGCTTTCACCAGGCAGTCCTTCATTATCTTTCAACTTAAAACTTTTACTTTCAACTTATTACTTATTTCTTCACTTCTTCATACTCCACATCTTGCGCATCTCCGCCACCACCGGTGTTTCCGCCTTGCGAACCATTTCCAGCATCACCAGCGTTGGGTTGAGCCCCTGCTCCCGGTTGCGCACCACCACTTGCTGCGTACATTTCTTGTGAAGCGGCTTGCCAGGCTGCATTGAGCGCAGTCATTGCATTGTCAATGGCAGTGAGGTCTTTGCTGGCATGAGCTTCTTTCAATTTGCCAAGTGCATTGTTGATCGCGGTTTTATTTCCATCCGAAAGTTTCTCGCCAAATTCTTTCAGTTGTTTTTCCGTTTGGAAAATCTGCGTGTCGGCCTGATTTATTTTTTCAACCGTTTCTTTTTCACGCTTGTCGCTTTCGGCATTGGCTTGCGCTTCCTGCTTCATCTTTTGGATTTCAGCATCGGTCAAGCCGCTACTCGCTTCAATGCGGATCTTCTGTTCTTTGCCAGTGCCTTTATCTTTCGCAGCAACATGGAGAATACCATTCGCATCAATATCGAAGATCACTTCAATTTGCGGAACACCGCGTGGAGCAGGAGGGATGCCATCCAAATGGAACCGCCCAATCGTGCGGTTGTCTTTCGCCATCGGGCGTTCGCCTTGCAACACATGTATTTCTACGGAAGGCTGACTGTCGGATGCCGTGGAGAATGTTTCTGATTTCTTTGAAGGGATCGTTGTGTTTGATTCGATCAACTTCGTCATCACACCGCCCATCGTTTCGATACCAAGCGAAAGCGGAGTCACATCCAACAACAACACATCTTTCACTTCGCCCGTCAACACCCCCCCTTGAATGGCAGCACCGATCGCTACTACTTCATCAGGGTTCACACCCTTCGAAGGTTTTTTGCCAAAGAATTTTTCTACTTCTTCTACAATTCTTGGAATGCGTGTTGACCCACCCACTAAAATCACTTCATCAATTTGCGAAACAGAATATCCTGAATCGGCCATTGCTTTTTTGCAAGGATCGAGCGTACGTTTGATCAAATCATCACACAGCTGCTCAAACTTGGCGCGTGATAATTTTTTCACTAAGTGTTCGGGCACACCATCCACCGAAGTGATATATGGCAAATTGATTTCCGTTTCGTTCGAGCTCGACAATTCGATTTTTGCTTTTTCAGATGCTTCTTTCAAGCGTTGCAATGCCATCGGATCTTTGCGCAAGTCAATATTTTTATCGGCCTTGAATTCATCGGCCAACCAATTCATCACGCGCATGTCAAAGTCATCACCGCCAAGGTGCACGTCACCGTTGGTGGATTTTACTTCAAACACACCATCTCCTAATTCTAGCACCGACACATCGAACGTGCCACCGCCTAAATCATAGACGGCAATTTTCATGTCTTTGTTTTTTTTGTCGAGGCCGTAGGCCAACGCTGCAGCAGTTGGTTCGTTGATGATACGCTTCACATCAAGGCCAGCAATTTGCCCGGCTTCTTTCGTAGCCTGACGCTCGGCATCGTTGAAATAAGCAGGCACCGTGATGATCGCTTCCGTCACCGTAGTGCCAAGATAATCTTCAGCCGTGGTTTTCATCTTCTGCAAGATCATCGCAGAGATTTCTTGAGCAGTATAAAGTCGGTCGCCAATGCGCACGCGCACGGTGTCGTTGCTGCCGCTCTCCACTTGGTAGCTCACCATTTTCTTTTCACCACTTACTTCATTGAAGTTTTTCCCCATGAAGCGCTTGATAGACGACACCGTATTCTTCGGATTGGTGATCGCCTGGCGTTTTGCAGGGTCGCCTACTTTGCGTTCACCTTTTCCATTATCCAAGAAACCAACGATCGATGGCGTGGTCCTGCGGCCTTCGCTGTTGGCGATCACCACCGGCTCGTTGCCTTCCATCACGGCCACGCACGAGTTGGTTGTTCCTAAGTCGATTCCAATTATTTTTCCCATGATATTTCTAGTTTTCGGTTGCTTTATTAAGTCCGATGGGAATAACAACCATTATGCCATTAGTGTTATCTGCCAAAAAGGTGACAGACTGACAGAAAATTGATTGAAAAAGTTTGGGCGGCTGACGGGCTATCTGCTACAAGTCCGTCCTTTCACATTCCATCGCGCTTCGGGCTTTCCGCTTCTATCCCTGCCGCAGTGTGTGCCTCGATCAACACTTGTGCTCCTATTCGCAGCAGAGTCACTCGTTTCGAGGACTCTGCGTTGATTGTAAAAAAAATAAAACGCAGAGTCCTGAGGCAGTGACTCTGCGAAGAACGAAAAACCGATTGCGGCAGCTAAGCAATGAGTACCAACCATGTGCGTACACTATCACCCCATTCTAGCGCAAGCGTCTCGCTTGTGCTTTATCCATTTAGTTTGAGATTGGCGCAAGCGTCTCTCTTGCGCCAAGTAAAGGTTACAATTTTTCCGTGAATTGATATTCTCTAACTTTACAAACTGAAATCAAGAATCTATGGAAACGATTATTAAGGTCAGCCCATCCGAATTGGATATAAATCTTTTAAATAAGATCAAAGAGTTTATCGGAAAAAAGGAGAACATCGATGTCACCATTTCCTTTAAGGAAATGGATGCTAATTATTTGAAAGATTTAACCCGCTCCATTAAGCAATCGGAGGATGAAAAACTGATTAGTTTCACGATGGAGGATTTCATGGCATACAAACCGATGCCCAAAGCATGAGGCAAATTGCTTTTACTTCAGATGCGTTTAAGGAGTACAACGAATGGTTTCATGATGTAGATGTTATTGAGAATATAAAAATACTTGTTCGCGACATTGACCGAGATCCATTTCGCGGGCTTGGTAAGCCAGAGCCACTGAAAGGAAACTGGAAAGGGTATTGGAGCAGAAGAATCAATCATGAGCATCGGCTTGTGTATAGAGTTTCTGATACTCAAATCACAATTGTAAAGTGTAAGGGTCACTACTAAAAGTTCGTGCTCTCCCGAACGAGTCGTTTTTATTGTTTCGGTCTGCGAAGTCTGCAATTTTGGTATCACAGATTGTGATACCAAACAGATCGCAATTTGTGTGGAATTCAAACAATTCTCAATTTCAAACTCCTTGTTTCAACAGCACCATTAACTTCTTATTAAACTCATTTGTTTTTTTGCCAAGTGGTTTGAAAAAATCTGAATCAAATTTTTCAACTGTCTTCACTGCGAGATTTGTTATTTTTTTTCCTTCTTCGGTAAGTGCCACTGTTTTTGCGCGAGTATCGGTAGCGTGTTCTTGTCGTTGAAGAAGTTTTTTGGTTTGTAAAGTTCGCAGCACGGTAGAGGTTGTCATCGGGTCGATCTTGGTGTGTGCCGACAGCACAACTTGTGTCACTTCTTGTTTGTGAAGCGTGAGCCAATAAATACTGGCGAGCAACACAAACTGCGAATGGGTAAGTCCATATTTTTCAAGTGCTTTTTTTATTTCGCGCTGCCACAGGTTGGTCACTTGCCAAAGTAGAAAGCCCGAACTGTCGTCTGGGCTTTCTACACTGAATGTTGTATTGGGCTTCATAGTTTGCTGGCTGTCTTTATTTGATTTACCATTTCTAAAGGCAAGCTATCCACTATTCCTTGCGCTACAATTTTTCTCCACAGAAAACCGAGCGCACCTTCTACTTTCATGGTCGTGGTTATTTTCAGTCCATCATTGGTTTCTTCAAACGTGTGCTCGCCATACATTTTGGCCAACGGAAACTGAGTCATGTCAACAAACTTTTTATTTTCAATAGTTTCAATAAGTTTGATTTTCACTTTTGGGCCGCCTTTGGGTTTGAGCAGAAAATAATTTCCTTTTTCAAACTTACCTTCCATTTTGGCATACGCTATTCCTTCGTCCCAAGTGTGCCATTGGTTTACGTTGGCAAAGAGTTTCCACAGTTGTTCTTTAGTAGCGTCTTTGGTTACGATCGAGTGCGATTTTGTCCACATAGTATAGTCGGTTTAATTATAAGTACAAATATAGTATGTGAACTTATTATATGCAACTTTATTTTTTAACGTTGAAAGAAATGCTGTTCTTAACGAACTTAGTTGAGATCATAAATAAGAATTGTTTTAATTTGTAATCTTGAATCTTTAATCTCTACCATGAAACTCTTCCACCCTTCTTCCTGGAAAGATTATGAACTACTCGACTCGGGCGATGGCGAAAAGCTGGAGCGGTTTGGAAACTATATTTTGATCCGCCCCGAGCCGCAGGCCATTTGGCAAAAAACAAAAAGCGAAGAGGAGTGGCATCAATTAGCGCATGCCATTTTTAGGCGCGCGCAAAGCGAGCATTACCGTTTTGGCGATGAGGTGAAGGGCGGCTGGAAAAAAAATCAACCCATGCCCGACAGTTGGAATGTGAATTACCAATACAATGAGTTGTCACTTACCCTTCGGCTAGCACTCACCACGTTTGGCCATGTGGGGATTTTCCCCGAGCAAGGCGAGAACTGGAATTTTATTTTTGAAACCGTTTCAAGTTGGAGCAACAAAAACTCGCGCGTCTTAAATCTCTTTGCCTACACGGGCGCAGCCTCGATGGCTGCACGACAAGCGGGTGCTGGGGTCACTCACGTTGATGCTTCGCGGCCAGGTTTGAATTGGGCAAATCAAAATATGCAACTCAACCAACTCGATAACATCCGTTGGGTATATGAAGATGCACTCAAGTTTGTAAAGCGAGAAGCAAAGCGCGGCAATAAGTACAACGGCATCATCATGGATCCGCCACCATACGGGCGTGGCCCCGAAGGAGAGAAGTGGACGCTGCAAGAAAAATTAAACGAGCTGATTTCGCTCAGCAATCAATTGCTCGAAAATCAAAATTGCTTTTTTGTTTTATCAATGTATGCCGTTGGCCTTTCGGCAACAGTTGGTTTGAATGTAGTGAAGACGCACTTTAAAAATGTGGAAGCTGAGTTCGGAGAGTTTTTTTTGAAATCCCCCCAAACCAACGATTTGCCAATGGGTACTTTTGTGCGATTTAAAAGATGATTTATTTTTCGTTAGCTTCGTTCACCTAAATCAAAACTTTATGAAAACACTTTCCTTCTTCCTTTTTGCTTTATTTATTTTCTCTTCGTGCCAGAAAGCAGAAAATAAAGATTCCAATAATTATTACGACCTGCAAGAGAGCGGGCTAAAATCAGGAGGCATTAAAATGATTCCTGTTCATGGAGGTAAATACAAAGTGTGGACAAAGCGTGTGGGCAATAATCCAAAAATAAAATTGCTGCTCTTGCACGGTGGCCCGGCCATTACGCACGAATCTTTTGAAAGCTTCGATAGTTTTTTGCCCAAAGAAGGAATCGAATATTATTATTATGATCAACTCGGCTCCTATTACAGTGACCAGCCGAATGATAGTAGTCTTTGGACTTTGGAACGTTTTGTGGAAGAAGTAGAAGAAGTGCGCAAAGGCTTGGGGCTTGACAGTACAAACTTTTTTTTACTAGGCTCATCGTGGGGAGGGATCTTGGCTCTGGAGTATGCATTGAAGTATCAAGCGAATTTAAAAGGCTTAATTATTTCCAACATGATGGCCAGCGCACCCGAGTATGGAAAGTACGCGCAAGAGGTTTTGGCAAAACAGATGGACCCAAAAGTGTTGGCAGAAATACGTGCGTTGGAGGCGAAGAAAGATTTCGCCAACCCACGCTATATGGAATTGCTGTTGCCCAATTTTTATACCCAGCATTTGTGCCGCTTCCCTTTAGAAAACTGGCCCGATCCAGTAAACCGCGCCTTCAAGCATGTCAACAACACGATCTACTCGTTGATGCAAGGCCCTAGCGAGTTTGGTATTTCAGGCCGCTTAGAAAAATGGGACCGCAAGGCCGACTTGCCGCAACTAAAAGTGCCAACGCTAACCATCGGTGCGACCAACGATACGATGGACCCAGAGCACATGAAGTGGATGTCCACGCAGGTGCAGCATGGAAGTTTTTTGCTTTGCCCCAACGGAAGCCATCTCAGCATGTGGGACGATCAGGAACATTATTTCCCTGGGCTGATCAAATTTATGCGAGACACGGACGAAGGAAAATCGAAAAAATAGATTCTTAGTTCAACAGACGAGGAATGACACGAATGTAAACTTCGGCAGAGAATGGATTGAGGCACAATCGATTCAAAAACTATTTTGCCCAAATTAAAGTTAAGCCTATCAAATGACACACACTTATAAAGTTAGCGGCATGACATGCAGCGGCTGCGTTGCCAACGTAAAAAGCAAATTGTTGATGCACCCCGATATTACTGCTGCCGAAATTTCATTGGAAAATGAAAACGCGACCATTTCGATGCAAAAACATCTCAGCGTTCAGGTGCTACAAGAAGCTTTAGGAAAAGATTCCAAATACAAAATCAGTGAAGACAACGCTGGCCACACTCACCAGGCAATGAAAACGGTGGAGGCAAAGTCGTGGTTGGCTACGTACAAACCTTTGCTCATTATTGCCTCGTTTATTTTGATAGTATCAATCCTCACTTCAAATGGAAACTTGCACGCAGCGATGAACCATTTCATGGCGGGCTTCTTTCTGGTGTTCTCGTTTTTTAAATTATTAGACTTGAAAGGTTTTGCCTCCAGCTATGCGATGTATGATTTGTTGGCAAAAAAACTTCCGGCTTACGGATTCGTTTATCCCTTTATTGAATTATGCCTTGGGCTGATGTACCTCACCTCGTTCAACCCAGTGCTGACGAATTGGATCACCATAGCAGTGATGAGCTTCAGCAGTATTGGCGTGATCCAAAGTGTGCTGAACAAAAAACAAATTCAATGTGCATGCTTGGGTGCCGTCTTCAACTTGCCCATGAGCACCGTGACGATCATCGAAGATTTATGGATGGTGGCCATGGCCGTGTATATGCTTGCTTTATAAGCTCGATGGGTCAAGTAAAAATTCTATTTTGTACGAAACCAAAGTTTGCACATATTTGCAACCCAGTTTTGAAGCCTGAGTGGCGGAATTGGTAGACGCGCACGACTCAAAATCGTGTGCCGTAAGGCGTGCCGGTTCGATTCCGGCCTCAGGTACTAAGCCTTGGGCAACACGCCCGAGGCTTTTTATTTATGTGGACAGTTGATGTAATAACGTCTTTGTGAGTATCTGCAGTTAGTGCGTGGAGCGAAGCAATCCTCCAGTTTTGAAGATCGCTTCGCCCACCCCACTTCCCTTGGGGTGTCTGTCTTTGCCGAAGCTTCACTACGCGAAACGCTTCGTATAGCGCAGCGGCTACGCGCAGGCAGGCTGCGATGACGCCAAATTATTAGTTTTGCGTAACATCACTTATTAATTTGCAGCCCAAATCTTTTTTATGATCTACAACTCCATCATCGACACCATCGGCAACACGCCCATCGTGCGCCTCAATAAATTGAACAAAGGCATTGCGGGCACGCTGTTGGCCAAAGTAGAATATTTCAATCCGGGCAATTCGACCAAAGATCGCATGGCGTTGAAGATGATTGAAGATGCAGAGAAGGCGGGCACATTAAAACCGGGCGGCACCATCATCGAGGGCACATCGGGCAACACGGGCATGGGCCTGGCACTCACGGCTGTGGCCAAAGGCTACAAATGTATTTTCACGATGGCCGATAAGCAGTCGCAAGAAAAAATAAATATTCTTCGCGCAGTAGGGGCAGAGGTGATCGTTTGCCCCACCAACGTGGAGCCTGAAGACCCACGCTCGTATTATTCGGTGGCCAGAAAATTAAATAAAGAAATCCCCAACTCGATTTATCCGAATCAGTACGACAACCCATCGAATGCACAAGCGCATTATGAAAGCACGGGCCCAGAAATTTGGAAACAGACGGAGGGAAATATCACGCACTATGTGGCCACGGTTGGCACGGGCGGCTCGATGTGCGGTACCGCCAAATTTTTGAAAGAACAAAACCCCAACTTGATTTCGGTGGGCATCGATACGTACGGATCGGTTTTTAAAAAATACAAAGAGACAGGCATCTTCGACCGCAACGAAATCTACCCTTACCTCACCGAAGGCTTTGGCGAAGACATCTTGCCCAAGAATGTGAACTTTGACGTGATCGATACGTTCATCAAAGTCACCGACAAAGACGGAGCGATCATGGCGCGCAGGCTTTCAAAAGAAGAAGGATTGTTTGTGGGCTGGAGCAGTGGCTCGGCCGTGCATGGTGCGCTCGAATACGCGCGCGCGCAGTTGAAGAAAGACGATACGATGGTGATCCTCTTGCCCGACCACGGCACGCGCTACCTCAACAAAGTCTATAACGACATGTGGATGAAAGACCACGGCTTCACCGAAGAGCGCACCTTTGAGACCGCCCGCGAAATCATTGCGCGCAGAAATGGAAAGGATCCGCTTTTCACCGTAACAAAAAATTCTACAATAGGCGAAGCCATCCGGCTGATGAACAAAGAAGGTGTAGATCAGATGCCCGTAGTGCAAGGAAAAGAATTTGTGGGCAGTGTGACCACCAGCAGCCTCATCGAAAAAATAATTTCCGACCCCGCACTGAAAGACAAATCAGTGGGCGAGATCATGGACCCGCCCATGCAAGTGGTGGCACTCGACACTACCCTCGATGTGCTCTCGAGCATGCTCAACAAAACCAACAAGGCGCTGCTGGTGCGCGACCAGGCCGAGCACGCCCACATCATCACGCAACATGATATTTTAAAAGCGATTACTGCGTAGTGGATAGAGGGGATGGTCACAAAAAAATGGATCGTGCCTACTGCACTTTACTAAACTATCCTTGTTCCTCAACGGATTATGCCAAAGGCTCCTTCGGGAAAATCCGTTGCTATAAATGGCGAGCCTACGATTATGCAAGAGTGCTAATTGATACACCACTCTTTATAAATCAGACGTGCGGTGGGCATTTTTTATTGACAACTTACTCTGCACCGAGCCACTCTTTGACCGGCTTTGGATGTGGGGGGTGGTAAAGCGAAGAAGAATAATTTAGGGAAACGCGGTCAACCGCATCAATATGCTCTCTCCACCGAGCCCGAGCCGTACACTTTTTTGGAGACTTCTTTGGTGTTGCCTTTGTGTTTGACCAAGCCACTGCCGAGTACGGTCGCTTCGAGTTTGTTGGATACGCTCACTTCGCAAGTGCCCGAGCCGCTCACTTTCACTTTGGCATTTTCAAGTTCGCAGGCAAACGAGTTCATGCTGCCGCTGCCGCTGATATAGATGTCGTTGGCGGTGGCGTAGCCCTTCAAGGTCACACTTCCCGAACCGCTCACTTCGGTTTTCACATTGTTGCCTTTGATGTCGAGGTCGATGCCACCACTGCCAGAGACGGCAAGACTGATGTAATCGGTGGCGATGGAATTTTCAGAAACGATTTTTCCCCCACCATTCACTTGCAGTTCGTTAATGTTTTTCACGCTCACCATCACTTTCATCACGGCCTTCAATTTGATATCGTCAATTTTCGACCAGATGCTTTTGTTGGGCGTATCGGGTTTGCGATCTACGTTGATCAGCAGCACTCCGTTTTCTACAGAAATTTTTGTGAGCGCAAAAATGTCGGGGTCAGCTTCCACATTTACTTCTTGCTTGTTGGTTTGTTTTAAGTAAACCGTGTAGTTCGAGTTTACATAGATGCTTTTGAACTCGGGCAGTTCCAATGTCTTTTTGGTGGCTTGCGCAAAGGCGATAGACGCAGCCGACAGCAGCAACAAGGAAACTAAGATCAGGGCTAAGATTAAATTAAGTTTTCTCATGGGGTTAATTATTTGAACCACAGAAAATTGAGCAGGTTTAAGCATAAAATAAGTTTAGATTCGACAGAATTGCAAGGCTTACGCCAAAAAGATTAAAACACGGTTGAACTACTTTCGTGGTTTTCGGAAGATGAGGTGGAACACCAACATAAAGACTGCCAGCCCTATGCACAGCATCAGCAAAACTTCAGGGGTAACTAACTCGGCTCCGTTCATAGTCAAAATCGTATTCGTGCCTGTAATTTAACATCATTACGCGTATCGCCACTAATTGCGTCACCTCCAGAGCCCACACCCGTTGCGCTGAGGTAATGGGTTTGCGCCCACCGAAGCCACACATCGGCACGATTGCTAAGCCGATACTGCAACAGAAAATAATTCCTAATGCCTTTACCGAAGTAAGCCGGAAACGAAAAGGCAAGCCATGCATCCCGCTCATAGACGTACAACCGATTGTCGTAATCATCGGTATCGAACAGTGCGTAGCGACCCGTGATGGCGATGCGCCCAATGGCGTAGGTCACATCTTGCAGCAGCACCATGCCGCGCGTGGTGCTTGTGCCCAACGAGTAACTACTAAACTGCGCACGCGAACGAAAGCTTAGTCGCGCATTGGCGACATAGTCGCAGTTGATCCAATAATTTCGTTTGATGCCATTGTCAGTGAAATACAAATTATTGTCGGTGCCTCTATTGCGCTGTTTGGATTCCTCGCGCACTTGCAAAAAAATGGAAACAGTTTTTGATGGCCGATAATTAAAACGCGCCAACCACTCGCTGCCATCCGAAGGTGAATAGCTGCGGTATTTCAGCCACGGAAAAGAAAATAGATCAAAGTAGCCCGACAGTGAATATTTTTTGTCGAACGAATATTTCCAGCCCCAATACATTCCTGATTCATTTTGTGCAATGGAGTTTTCGGCAATGGCATTGTTGTAGAAACTATAAAAATTTTTATCGAACCTTCGATAGACCAACGATACATCCAACTTGGGCGTGAGGCTCGCCAACACTCCGGCCACACCCGCTCTTCCGTTATTGATTGTTTGGGTAAACTCACTAAAAAATGAAATGTTGTTGAAATTGTAATTCAAATAAAAGCCCGCATTGGTGTTGGCATTGCCATTGAAATAAAATTGATTGTAAACGGCTGGCGCGCGCAACAGGGGTGTACTAAATTGGGTGTGATGAAAAATCAACCCGGCATCGACAGATTTTTTTTTGAATTGAACTACCGAAGCCACATTGGCTTCGCTGATCACATTTCGGTTGGCAAGTTCTGTGGTGGTGCGGTGCAAGCCCGAGTAACTGAACGAAGAAAGGTAATCGGCACTACTGGAGATGGTATCTTGTTGTAGCGAGCCATCGCGCCCGCGCTGCGAGGCCATGGCATGAAGCGTAATATTTTTTGCGAGCGAGTAAGAGAGTGCGGCCCCCCGAAAGAAACCGGCCTCATAAATTGAAGTGTACGGCATGAACCCAAGATTAGCCCTGCGCATGGTGGTCACGGCTTCGCCATTTTTACCGATCCCAAAAACAGAGCCGAGCGCAATGCCTTGCCCAAACTGTGCTTGGTAGTCGCCTACGATCAGGTTTTTGATTTTGCCTTTGTTCACGGTCTGTAAATGAAAGGAGAGGTAATCGAAACCATAATATTTTTTTGAAGGGTTCCATGCGATGGCCTCGCCTGCATCTTTTTTCAGTGTAAAACCCAAACTAAAATCGCCTGCGCGGCTGGTGCGAAAGCGCGCATAAAAATTGTCGGGCGATCCGGCATAGCGGTTAGAAAGACTCGCCTTTTCTGAATAGCCCTGCTGCTGCTCTACCGTGCGCCCCCACCGCAGCAGCAAATAATTATTGGGCTCGTGGGCAATGCGCTTGAAAATATTCTTGTTGAACGTCTGTGTCAAATCGGGCACCGTGACGAATGGAATAATTTTTAGAAAAACATCGTGATCAAAAATATTTTGAAGTTCATAGACCGAAATAAACGGCCCTGCTTCGGCTCGGTATTTCAAAAGGGAATTGATTTGGGTTTGATTTAAAATATAGAGCGCTCGCAGTTGTTCATCGGTGACCGAATTCAAGTCGAGCGGGTTGGAAATCAATTGCAAATAATTTTCGTAGAGGTCTTGATAGTTGACGTTGAGGTCTTGCGCAGCAAAAATCTCATCCACTAAGTGGGCGGGGTTAAATTCCTTTCGGGGATAATCCTGTGGCCATCCCGACAAGGGAAAAACAAGAAATAAGGCTATGACCAACGCTCTCATTTTTTGTTTTTTGTGGAGAAAAAATAAATGACCGAGGCTTGGTGCGCTGCGCCCGTCAGTTGGCCAAAGCGGATGGCGTAGTCGAACTTTAGATTTTTCTTTTGCCCTCCCAATCCAACATAGGCTGCGTTGGGGTGGAGGTTGAAGCCCGTGCGAAAAAATACTTTTTTATAGACTGCATACTCAATCCCTGTTCGCCACGTGGCTTGGTAGGCCAAGTCTTTTTCAATTTCTGTGGCCAGGAATATTTTTTCTGACGGACGGAAGCCAGCACCCGCCACCAACTTGGTGGGAAGGCGCTCGCCATCGGTGCCGATCAATTTAGATTGCGTAAGGTTGGTGAGGTAAGCACTCACCGAAATTTGTGAAGTAATTTGTGTGATGCCGCCCACGTCTATGCTCATGGCGGTGTTCATACCAAAGCTCTCGGCTCGGTACTGAACATAATTTATTTTCGCGCCAAGCGAAGTATTGCCGACCTGGTTGCCCACGCCCAACGACACCATATGTTCGCTGTACACGTCATCACCAAAACGAAACACGCCCAATCCCCATGTTCCTATTTTTGTTGGCGATGAAACCGAAGCGGCCATCCGGCTGGCACCAATCAATGCTGGACGGATTTCGTAAGCAAAAGCTGCGTTGGGTCGATTGATTTTTCCGAGGCCGCCCACATTATTAAAGAGCGACCACTCATCGGCCATCGTTGCAGACGCGTAGCCCATGCCTGCCGCGCGTGCGCCCATCAGCGTAGAAGTGCTTTGCGCATTCACAATTTTCACTCCAAGAAAAATCAGTAGCTTAAAAAATATTTTTACTTTCACGTTTGGTAAGCCAGTAGTTTAGTTTGCGCCTAAGTACGTATTTATAAAACGTTAAGTCAACGGGGTTTTCCCCGTTTGTGGGAGGGTGTTTTCCCCGGTCAACTAACGGGGTTTTTCCCCGGTCGGCACCTCTTAGACGCCTGGATTGAAATATAATTGACATGAAGTTTTGACTGATGTTACGCACTTTGTGATTTCCTTAGTGCCTGCCTGGTAGGCAGGTCTTGCGCCTTGGCGCCAAGAGAACATAGAAATTAGGCCACCAAGTCACTACGTTTTTAGCTAAGAAAAACCAAGAAATTCAAATTAATGAGGAATATCAGATTTTTATTAGTTGCCGTTTTTGTTTTAGCAAACTTCTTTGGGTTGGGCCAAGAGTTGGTAAAAGAGCACTATCAATCTGGCGAACTAAAGGCAACGGGTAAATGGATCGATGGCAAGAAAGAAGGCGAGTGGATTTTTTATTACCCGTCAGGGAAAAAGAATTCAATCGAAAATTATAAGGCCGGAAAATTAGAGGGCGAAGTAGTTTATTTTTACCCTGACGAAATCAAACAGGGTGAAGAAATTTGGCGCGAGGGCAACTTGCAAGACTCCGCAAAATATTTTCACTCCAACGGAAAGGTTCACCGCAAAGGTGTTTATCAAGCAGGGCAATATGCAGGCACGTGGAAATATTTTTTTGAGAATGGAAAAACAGAAAGAATAGTTTCTTACAAAGATGGCCTGCCCGAAGGGGAAATTTTAATGTACAACGAAGGATTTTTGATACAAAAAGGAAACTACCACCTCGGCTTGGAAGAAGGTGAATGGAGATTTTATTCCGATGAAGGCCAACTGAAATTCTTTGGTTCGTACCAAGCCGGCAAGCCGATTGGCATTTGGTATGAATTAAAAAAAGGAAAGCAGCGAATTTATAAGAAGTATTAATAAGCCGGATTACTTCAACAACCATTTATCGAACCGCAAAGGGATTTTCTCTACGACCTTTATGTTTTTTTGAAAATAACTCGAATGCGGATTGAGCACAATGTTGCGTTCTATTTTAGTCACCGCGCTGGGCACTGAGAATGCGAGGAGTTCAGTATCGTTCAAAAGACGGGTTCCGAAATCTTGGGTAGCAGCATGGAATACAGCGATTGACCATCGGGCAGGCAAATCTTTTTTGGGCACTTCATAGACGTGCAAATCGCTCACCTCAATTTTTAATAGAGCATAAGGGATTAAATCAAATATTTCCCAGTCGTGAACATTGACCATCATTTCCAATTGGGCGAGCGATGGCGATGCGGAAGTGTACACACAAGGAACATTTTCGTTGTTCCATCGGCCCGGATAAAGTGCTGCACCTTTGCCGTCCAACACCGTGCGGTTAGCGCGTGCAATCCGATAGACAATCATGAATAAACTCCGTGCTCGATGCGGCCCAGCAAGTCGCGCACCGTATCAAGGCCATACATGTTTAGCATGAGATCAACCGGGCGTTGGCCGCCCAGTGGCCGCAACGGTTGTTGAAGCCATTGGCGAAAGAGCTTGGCACTGTTGAAGGCTTGCGTGCCTGCGCAGGCGATTTCGGCAAGTTTCAACAGTCGCTCAGAAGCGGTGTCGCTCAGCCTGTCATCAGGTTTTTTTCCTTCCAAAGTTTTTGTGCTTACCGAAAGAATAACGGCCAAATCTTTGTGGCTGAACCCAGTAAATTCTTTGGCTTTAAGATAGTTTCTTTTGGTGAGACCTTTTTCTACCAGTTTCACTACTTCCACAGAGGAAGGATTGCCGCGAATGCCCAATAACTCGAACGCTTTTTCCATACCCGAAAATTTTCTTATAAAGATAAGAAAAAATAGGGTAACAAAATATTAAAACTCCTTCTTCAAACTAAGAAAAAAGCCGCGATGATTTTGATTGGTAAAAGTGTACTCCATGCGGATAACGATGTCGTACACCGTCACAAAGTCTAAGCCACCGCCCCAGCCACCTATCCATTTGTTGGTGAGCCGCGTGTTCAATGGCTGTGGCAGAAAGTCAGAATAGTATGGATAGTTTTCGGCATAGCCCCAGTCGGTGTAGGCCTTGATGTAAATGGCGAGAGGAAAATAATGAAACTGATCGAGCGGTGCCCAGTCGATGTCCCACGTTTTATAAAATATCCTTTTCTTCAACGTGGTCTTGTTCAGCACAAACTGTGGCGTCTCGATCACATAAGTTTCATAACCACGCACAAACTGCCTTCGGTAGCCCATGCCGGCATAGAGTGCATACGGCTGTTTTGTTGGTGTGGCCACGTAGCCCGAGGTGTAGTTCGACAAGAACAAATTCTTTTTCAGTGCCACGTGCCGCGCATACGAAAGCCCTGCTTCCAGCAGATCGACATTGCTGCCAAAGCCTAACCCGGTTTTTTGAATGAACCCTGCCACTTGATAGCCACGCAGTGGATACTGGATCACATCGCGATGCTCTGAATTGAACGAGTAATTCAGGAAACCATACCGCAACCGCAAACGATCTTGCGCAAAATAATTTGGATTGAGCAAAGCAATGGTGTCGTTTATTTTACTGTCGCGGTAGCCTACTTGCAACGATTGTGTTTCGTAGAAAGATTTGCGGTAGAAGTAAGTGACCGATGCCCCACTCGTAATTTTAAGTGGCTTGCTGTACTTCAAATATGTTAAAATGTGATTGTCGGTGAAGTAGGCTAAGTTTTTTGGTTCGGAGTAATCGACATTAAAAGCAAGTCCTTGTTTTTGTTTTTTGTCGATGTAAGGAATGCGGTACGAAATATCGAAGCGCTGCGTGAACCCAAACTGCGCGGCCACTTGCAGCGTTTCATTTCGGCCACGAAAATTGTAGCGCATCAAGTTGAGGCCATAGTTCACGCGGCTCAGGTCGTGGTTGTAGTTTTGCCACCACTCGCTAAAGTTGCGGTCTGAAAGTTCGAAAATAGGAACCGGGAAAATGTACCAACGCTCGCTCACATCGACCAGCAAATCAATTTTGTTGTTAGTGAGTTCGAGGCTGCGCACGCTCACGGTGTTGAACAAGCGGAGGTTATAAATTTTTCGCTTGTCCCACAGCAAAACTTTGTCGAGTCGTTTTACACTGATGGTATCGCCCGGCTTCAGGGTGAGTTCGCGTGAGATGATACGGTCTTTAGTTACTTCATTGCCGATGATGAGTACGCGGTTTACCATCAGCACGCGCGATGAATCTACCGAAAGTGTATCCATGCCCACGCCCCCCATCATTCCTGCAAACCCAACAATCAGCGCCAGCATCACAAATGTTAATTACAAATCACCAATTCAACGTCAACTAACTGCCTACTTTTTTATACGACCTTATCAAAACAAAAATGCCCACCAGCACCAACGGCACACTCAATAGCTGCCCCATGTTGAAAGACATGCTGTCTTCAAACGTAACCTGGTTTTCTTTCAGGAACTCGTATGCAAAGCGCAGCGTCCACAACAAGATCATGAACATGCCGAAGATCCTGCCTTCGGGCAAATTGATTTTGTAGCGCGACCAGTACCAAAACAAAAAGGCAAACAGCACAATGCACGAAATCGATTCGTAGAGTTGAGCCGGATGCCGCGCGATGCCAAACGTGCGCACACGCGCAGCAAAGGTGCCATCACTTTCTTTCACCACATTATAGTTAAGAGCATGGCCACTGGGCTCATCCACAAACTCGTTCAACTGCGAAAGATAAAACCGCACTTCGTTGGTCACAAAAGAAGTGGCGCGCTGTTCGTTCACCTCTTTTTTGAAAACCAACAAAATATCAATCGGCACGCGGCCATCTTGGCCATTGGGCAAGTCGGTTTTCTTTACTTCTAAAAACTCCACCGGGTTGTCACCGTTTTGGTTGCGCATGATGTTTTCGGTAACCCGGTTGATGAACACCACACTGAGCGGGTTGCTCGATGGCTTGCCGATGATCTCCGAATTAAAAAAATTGCCCATGCGGATGAATGCACCGGTGAGGCAAACCAAAATCACGATGCGATCTAATACTTGCAAATAATTTTGCCCGGCTTTTTTCTTGCGACTGTACAACCACAAGCCAAACAAAATGCCAATGGCCGCGCCATGGCTTGCCAACCCTTGAAGCCCCGTGAAGCGGAAGGGGCTAAATTCAAAAGGCAGAAAAATACTTAGCGGATCTTGCCAAATCATTTCGGGTTGATAAAAAATCACATGGCCGAGGCGCGCGCCCAATATGGTGGCGAGGGCCATATAAATGGTGAGCGTGTCCACATCACGTTCGGGTTTTCCTTCCTTGCGGTAGATGTAGTACAAAATCTGCTGGCACACCAAGAAGCCAAGCGCAAAGAGCAGCCCGTACCAGCGGAGCGCGAAGGAGCCGATCGTAAAAATTTCAGGACTGCCGTTCCAAATGATGAAGTCGATCATAACTCGTAATCGTTATTGGTTTGTTGTTAAATAAATAATCTGGCTTAATTTTTCAATCGGCAAAGATAACGCTTGATGGGGAAAGGCCAAGTGCAGTTCGCATTGTGTGCCACAGATCACACCGATTTGCACAGAAAAAGTCTGCATTCTTCTGTGATATCCGTGGCGTGTGCTTGCTAAGGCAACCGATCTATCTCCTCCAATTCTTCGGCAAAGCTTCCGCTCAAAATAGGGAAACGGCACCAACTGCGTGGATCCACATTGAGGTCGTCAAAATGAAATGAAGGTGCGAGCCGCTCGCGCTTCCATTGGTTGGCAGACCACAATCGAAAAAATTTCTTGACATAACTTTTTAATGTAGCGCGATCAGCATGGCCCTTCGAAAGTTCTTCATACACTTCTGCTGGGCTTTTTCTGTCGCGGATCGCGAGCTTTTCTATCGCTACTAATAAGGAGTACGGCATCAAATCTTTTTCATCCGATTGAGCGCGTTCCAACGGCCGCAGTTCTGCGGTGGGCTGCAGATTGTTGACAGACGATAAGCCCGTGTAACCCAAATTTTTCTCCGCCCACTTCAGCCATTGCATAATAAACGGTTTGTCAACTCCTGCAATGGGCGCAAGGCTTCCGCTCGTGTCGCCATCCATAGTGGCGTAGCCTACATCGCCTTCGCTTCGGTTGGAGGTGGTAAGCAAAATGGATTGCTTCACATTGGCGAGCAACCAAATGATCGGTGAACGCGCGCGCGCCTGAATGTTTTGTTTTGCGATGTCGTCCATTTCCCAAGTCAGTGCACGACCTAATGCATTCTCAATTTTCTTTTCGTAAGAAAAGACTTCCTCATCCACCGACCAATGATGAAAGACAGCACCGATGGAAGTGGCCAATTCTTTCGCAGCTTGCAACGTAGTTTCAGAAGAATTTTTTGTTCCCTGATAAGCGCACGTAAGCAAATGCGCCACCGCTCCTTTTTCGTTTTGTAATAACGGAAGGTTCAGGCGCTGACAAAATTTCTCCCAACCCAACTCGTTGGATGCCCTGCGCACCATCTCGGCAGCGAGCACAGCACAGAGCGATGAGTCGGCACCACCGCTCAGGCTTAGCACAAAGCCTTTTGCTTTGCTTTTTCTTAAATAATCAAACATCGCAAGCGATGCCGCGCGGGCAAACTCTTCATTTTTTTCTTTGTCATCGCGCACGGGTTTGATTTCAGTTTTTCCGGGCTCATCGAAATTAATTGTGCACGACAGCAGATTGAAATTTTTGAACGACAGCCTTTCGTTCACCGCAATGACCTTTCCTTGTTGGGCCACTATAATATCGCCATCGTAGATCATTCGCCCGGCTTCGTTGCCGAGATGATTTACGAAAAGATAAGTGCAATTAAATTTTTTGGAGCCATCGATTACGACTTCCTTTTCGCGCAGCACACTTTTGCCAAAGGCAAAATGGCTGGCACTACAGTTGAGGATGAGCTCTGCCCCGCGCTCTTTTAGTTGGTAGCCGGGCCGCCTTTCTTTAAGCCAGCTGTCTTCACAAATTTCAAAACCAGTTTTTATTCCATGCAAGTCGTACAAAATATCGCCTACCAAAATTTCGCGATTGTCTATTTTTATTTTTTTTATTTCGAGCGGCTTCCACGCATCAAACCAGCGCGGCTCATAGTGGATGCCTTCGCGCGCTAAATTTTGTTTGAGGGTTATCCCTTTGATCGCGCCTTGGTCGATCACGGCCACTCCATTATAAGTAACGCCATCGCACCGAACGGGCAACCCAATGCATACTGAAATAGTAGCGCAGTGTGGGACAATGGTCAAAAGTTTTTGAAACGCTTTTTCGCTGAGCCACTCGTTGAGGAAAAGATCTTCGCAGCCGTATCCCGTAAGGCACAGTTCGGGGAGGCATAAAATTTTTACCTGATCGGCTTTGGCCGCCTCGATGGCCGCCAGAATATTGGCCACATTATTACTCCAATCAAAAGGGATTTGATTGAGGGTGGCACCGCCTATTTTCACGATCCTGTTCAAAGTATTTCAGTTGGTGTTCAAAACTACTTATATTTTTTATTCCCCTTTGAACTTTTAACCAATAAAAACTAAAGAAGAAACAGATAAAAACTTATCTTTGACCGAAGAAAAGTATGGCATACGAATCTGTAGATAAACTCCAAAAAGCGTTAGTTGAAAATGTTTTTCATTATGCAAAAGATTCAAAAAAGGCAGCAGGGCGTGCATTGGGGACAATTGTTGAAATCATCACTTACTATCTTATAAAAACTTGGGGGCTTAACAACCAAATTTCAATTGAGGGGGCTTGAAGAATACGGCAATCCAGACATTACGCACAATGTTGAATTTTCCCTTCATCCAATTGTACGCAGTTCTTTTTTAACTATTGACAAGACCGACAAATCAATTACTGCTAACAAAATTCTCAAAGCACTTGAAGAACAGAAATACAATCTAAAAGGTTTTGAACAAAAAAATAATCAACTTCTAAACAACGGAATTCTTCGCAATGCTTGCACGATTGCGACTTCAAAAGAATCTTTCTTGTTGTGCAGCATCAAGGCTGACAAAGGCGACAAGTATGAATTGCACATTTACGAGCAGAGCAAAAAGCCTTATTCAGTTTTTGAGTGCAAGAGAGTTGGTGTTGAGGAAGGAATGGGCAAGGGGCCACAGACGATTGAGAAAGCCAAGCAAGGTGCTTATGTTGCCCGTTCGGCTTCTTCACTCCAAAAAATCAGAACTGAATCTGGCGAACTTCACGGCATCATTTATAAAAGTGATGGCACTTACATCATCAAACCATTCGTGGACTTGATGGAAGAAATAATCTATTCCAACGACAAAGAATTATTGAGGCGTTTCATTTTGACAGTTGGTGTTGTGAGCAATCACGGCAACTGGTTTACTTCCGACAATCAAAATAAAGAACTGAAAGTTCTTGCACAATCTTACGACTGGTTACTTTTCCTTACACACAAGGGCTTGCAGAGTTCATTGAAAAATTACTTTTCAACCCAACCAAAGAATTTGTTCCCATTCGTGAGGCGTTTATTTCAAGTTACACAGCGACCAAAAAGAAAAATCAATTTACCAAAGTTCAAATGAACATTGATGCAGACCGCATTTTGCTGGACTACTTCAGTAAAAATATAGACACGATTGAAGATTGGTTCAACATCATTTCTCCCAAAAAGAAAAAACTTACAACCTTGAAAGGCGAATTGAGAGAATTGAAAAACAAAAATTGGGCAATAATACTAAAATGAGTGCGGGAAGAACTGTAAATACGTTAAGCCAAAGCTGGGGAACGCCACACAAATATGTGAAGGCGGTTAAAGAAGTATTTGGTGGGCACATTGATTTAGACCCATGTTCAAATGAGTATTCTGTAGTGTATGCGCAGATTGAATATCGCTTACCAAAGCAAGACGGACTGAAGGAGCGGTGGAACTTTGCAACTATCTATGTTAACCCGCCCTACGGCACAGACAAGGATAGGGGTACAACAATAAAAAATTGGTTGGCACGATGTGCTTATGCAAATGAAGAATATAACTCAGAGGTATTGGCACTTGTTCCTATTGCAGCTAACACAGCGCACTGGAAGAAATACGTTTTCACAAAAGCAAAAGCGGTTTGCTTTCTATACGACACACGACTTCGGTTTTTAGAGAACGGACAAGACACAGGCAAAGGTGCGCCAATGGCTTGTGCAATGATTTACTGGGGCAACAACCTTCAAAAATTTTACGATGTGTTCATTGAACACGGGGCAGTTGTGGATATTTCAAACTTAATTGGTGAACGAATTGGAGCCGAGAGGCATAGTTTAAAGTTGTTCCAATTGACAAAAGAAAATTTAATACACTAAATCAATGAAAGAAGTAACCGTACAAGAATTAAAAAAACTGATCGACACGAAAGTGGATTTTCAACTGATCGATGTGCGCGAGCCGCACGAGTACGACATCTGCAACTTGGGCGCGGAGCTTATCCCGCAGGCCGACATCCCGCACAGCATAGAAAAAATTTCTAAAACAAAACAGGTAGTGATCCACTGCCGCAGTGGCGCGCGCAGCGGCAACATGGTGCAGTGGCTGGAAAAAAACCACGGCTTCACCAACTTGTACAACTTGAAAGGTGGCATTTTGGGCTGGGCAAAAGAAATTGACCCAAGTATGGCTACGTATTGAACTTTGATTTCTGATTGCAATAAAATCCCGATCAAAAAGTTTATATTTGGAATGATGCCATCCCCTATAAAATCTTTTGCCTACGTTTTCATTTTTATTTCCTTGCTCTTTTATTCTTGCGCTTCATCGCACGCGGCAGGCTATCAGCCGAAATACAAGAAGCCCAACCCGAACAAACCGTTACCTTGTCCATTAAAAGATTGTTAGCCATGCGCAAAATAATTATCGCCATTGATGGATACTCGGCTTGCGGCAAAAGCACCACAGCAAAAAAAGTGGCAGCCATACTTGGCTACCGCTACATCGACTCGGGGGCAATGTACCGCGCAGTGACTTTATATTTTTTGGACAACCACATCGCGCTCACTAACCCGAAAGAGATTGATAAGGCGTTAATGCAAATCCATCTTTCGTTTCATGTCAACTCGCATGGTGTCACCGAGATTTTTTTGAATGGAGCAAATGCAGAAAAAAAAATCAGGAAGATGCGCATCTCAGAAAATGTGAGCCCGGTGAGCACGATTAAAGAAGTGCGACACGCTATGGTGGCGCAGCAACGCAAGCTGGGCAAAGACAAAGGCATAGTGATGGATGGCCGCGATATTGGCACCGTTGTTTTTCCAGATTCAGAACTAAAACTTTTTCTTACTGCTGATATTCAAGTGCGCGCAGCGCGCAGGCAGCATGAACTGTTGGAACGAGATAGCCTTGTTGACCTGGATACCATCATGGCCAACATCACTGAGCGCGACCGCATCGATAGCACGCGCAAAGAGAGCCCGTTGGCAAAAGCAAAAGACGCCATCGGTTTAGACACTACGCACATCACCATCGGTGAGCAAGTAGATGAAGTGCTGCGGCTGGCGATTCCGAAAATGATATCGCAGAAGAATAAATAAAATGGTATTTCTAATTGCAACCAATACACTGATTTTTTTAGGGCTGTCAGCAATTCATATCTATTGGGCGATGGGCGGCAGATGGGCATTTGATACTGCCCTGCCAACAAAGCCGGACGGGCAGTTTTTATTTAAGCCAAGTGCATTGTCAACTTTACTTGTTGCCATCGGACTATTCATGTTCGCCTTGATCACATTAGGAAATTATGGATTGTTTGACCACTGGATCGACAGAAAATATATTCAATTTGGTATGTGGACAATCTCCTTTGTTTTTGTGCTGAGAGCCATTGGAGATTTTAAATTTACTGGGTTTACAAAAAAAAACAAGCACACCCAGTTTGCCGATCGCGATACTAAAATCTATTCCCCACTGTGTTTGGGTGTTGCGGTGATTAGTTTTCTGATCGCTTCTTTTTCTTGAAGACCGAGAAATCACTTCAACCCATACCGATCAATCAGAAAAACCAACGCGGTCATTGCTGCTGCGCCCATCTCTAATTCGCGCTTGCTCACTTTATCAATCGTATCTTCGGGGGTGTGATGATAATCAAAATACCGTTGTGAATCGGGCAAGAAGCCGATCATTGCAGTGCCCGATGCTGCGAGCGGCCCAATGTCTGCGCCACCTCCAGCGTGGTCAAAATCTGTTAGGCCGTAGGGCTCCAGCATTGGTTTCCAACTTTTTATTTTATTTTTTACTACCTCATTGGCTGTCATGGTGAACCCGCGCGGAGTAAACCCGCCTTCATCCGACTCCATAGCGGCAATATGATTTTCATTTTTCGCTTTTGCGATCTCGGCATATTTAATCCCTCCGCGCAGGCCGTTTTCTTCGTTCATGAACAACACGGCACGCAGTGTCCGTTTCGGTTTAATGCCGAGTGCTTTAAAAAGTCGAAGCACTTCAATCGACTGCACGCAGCCCGCGCCATCATCGTGTGCGCCTTGCGCAAGGTCCCACGAATCCAAGTGTCCACCGATGTCAATGATTTCGTCTTTGTATTCGCTGCCGTTGAGTTGGCCGATCACGTTAAATGACGGAGCGTCTTCGAGCATTTCGCTGTGCGTTTCGATATAGACTTGCAAATCTTTTTCTTCCCTCAAGAATTTAGAAAGAAGTTCGGCATGTTTGGTGCTTACGGCTACTGCGGGAATTTTTTTCACGTCAGGTGCATACCGAAGGGCACCGGTGTGCGGGTAATCTTCCAAGTTGATTCCCATCGAACGAACGATGACGGCCACGGCACCAAGTTTGGCCGCTTCCGATGCACCACTGCCGCGCTGATCAACGGCACCACCGTAAGCAGTAAACGTATTGATTTGAGTAGGGTCCATCGGGCGATTGAAGAAAATAATTTTGCCCTGCACGGCTTTCACACCCAACTGTTTCAGTTCATCAACGCTTTTTACTTCGATAACAGCAGCAGCAATTCCCGAAGGGCCAGTGCCCACCGAATTGCCCAACGCGCAAACGGTAAGGTTTACAGTGCCCATTTTTTTGGAGTTGATCACCCGTGTTATTTCTTGCTGGCCACGCACCCAGTAGGGCACCATCACGGGCTGCAGCCACACCGAATCGAAGCCATACGTTTCCATCACATGCTGGCTCCACTCCACAGCCGCTGCCGCCCCGGGCGAGCCCGACAAGCGTGGCCCGATTTTCAAGCAGAGATCGCTGAGCAGCTCGTACGATTTGCCTCTGCTCAACGCTTCATTAAAAATTTCTTTGATGCCTTGCTGATCTTGCGAGGTCTGGGCATGAAGAGTTGCGCTTAAAACTAAGAGAAGAAGGATCGGTAGTTTGTTCATGTCATTTTCTTTGAGGCGGCTAATATTGCGAAACCTGATCAAAAAGAAAATATAATTTTTGTGAGAGTTACATTGAAGCGAGTGCCTTTAAAAGTACGATGAAAACCCAAACTGAAAACCTGCCGTGCGTGAGGGGGGATTCCCTAAAATATCGGTGGTCCAGTTGTAACGGTAATTCAGCCGAAGAACCGTTTGCGGGGTAGGCCGCCAGCTAAGGCCGGGCACAATGGAAATAAAATCTTCGCGGATGTTGCCGCCTGTTTCATTGAATGTTCCTTTGTTCCAATCTACATACTCAAACCGGCAGATGGCATTGACCACCGACTTCTCGAAATCAAAAATATTTTTTTTAAGGATAGGCTGAACCACATCAAAAAAACCACCCACTTGCTTCTTGCCATATTGCTGCGTGTAGGTATCGGGTACGTCAACCGTTACCAACGCCCATTCGGTAACTATATAAGTTTTAGTTTTTGCAAGAGTAGTTTTAAAATCAACAGCCCATGCATCCACTCTTCTTTTTTTGTCGATGACGAAACCATCCTGCTGAAACTTATTGTACACACCACCCATGTACGAGAGGCCCAACTCGCCAATCTTTTTGGAACGCACGGCTGCTTTCGCGGTGAGAAGTGGCTGGCCGTTAAAACTTTCTTCAAACCGATTGGGGTTCAACTTGCTGGCAGCAAGGAAAGTTTTGTTTTGCGCATTGGAAATAATTTGGTCATCAAAGCCGTTGGTCAAATATACTTCGTAGGCATACACCCAGTCTTTATTGTATTTTTTTCCATAAAGACCAAAGCCCACGTTGCTCCAAGTGGCCGGTAGCATTTGGGTAGCCGAAACTGGCCGGTCAATAAACTCCCACTTGGGGCCGTCATGGTTTTGGTTAAATGCCCCGATCGGGTTCAGCACCACTCCGCCTCGCAAGTTCAGCAAAGGATGAAATTCAAAATCGACTGAAGCAAATTCGATGTTGATTTCTTTCGTGCCTTCTTCAAATTCAATCTCCGATAAAAACTTGATCCGCTTTGAAATGCCGGAAGCAACGAACAGTGTGAGCCGTCTCATTTGAAACTGATGGCCTTCTGATGTTCCGTTTGTTCCCATGTGTTGCCAGTTCGCTTCCACATACCCACCCAACGCTACGGGCACTTTTCCTACCGATAGAAATGGACGGTTGTACACGGCATCCAAGTTCATGAGAAGCTTGGTGGTATCTTTTTTTACTCTTCGGATCAGTGTAGTATCGATCTGTGCGTGAAGGACCGCGATAGAAATGAAAAAAAATAGTATAGTAAAGATGATTTTCATGATGTGCGCAAGTCAATTATGATTTTATCATCCGTCACCGAAACCGGAAATGAACGAAGGTTGAGTTCGGCAGGGCCTTGGCTCATGATCCCTTTATTGGTGAACTCACTGCCATGGGCGAGGCAATGAAGATGATCACCCGAGGCTTGCAGTTCGTTACCTTGATGTGTGCATTTCATCCATAGGACGCTGAATTCATTTTCCGAAAACCGGTACACGTAAATGGGGAACTCCAATTTCTCGTGTTGAACAATAATGAACGGACGGTTCTCTATCTTATTTTTTTTGGTAAATGTGAATTCCGATTTCAATACGTCAATGCCATTTGTGCCAATTGTTCCGGTTACGTAATGCGTAGCTTGGCATCCCGAAAGCACAATCGGTACTAGACTGCCGCCCACGCAAAGAATGCAACTTTGTTTTACAAACTTCCTTCTGTCCAAGGTGCTCATAAACTTTCCAGAAACTGGATTATTTTTTTCTTTTCTACTTCGCTCAACAATTCAAAGCTTTCCTTGCTTTGCGTGCCTTCACCGCCATGCAGCAGAATGGCCTCTTCAATGCTGTGTGCTCTTCCATCGTGCAACAGGAAATATTGCCCGCCTTGCGAATTTTTAGAAAGGCCTAAGCCCCAGAGCGGAGGTGTGCGCCACTCAAATGTTTTAGCCGATCCTTCGGTATATCCATCGTCCAAGCCGCTGCCCATGTCGTGCAAGAGCAAGTCGGTGTAGGGAAAGAATGTTTTGTTGGAGATGGATTGAATGTTGGATGCTCCTGTTTTCATTTCAGAGCGATGGCACTTACCACAACCGATGGATACAAACAATTGCTTTCCGTTAAGTTGGGCTTCGTATTGCGTGCGAGTCACTGGCGCCTTAAGGGTCTTCAAATAAAACACCACATCCTCAACTGTTTTGTTGGATACCTCGGGGTCAATCTCTATCCCGGAATACGTGTCGATCGGTTGATAGATAGATGTGATTCCTATGTCTTGATTATAGGCTTGTGCCGATTGCTGCAAGAGATCGTAGGTCGCTCCCTTCTTTCCAAACCGCGCGATGTACTTTCCGTTTAGCACAACACTATTATTTCGTGGCGACACATACCTTTTAAGATCAATCCAATTCGGCACTCCGCTGATGCCGTCTCCATCGGCATCGTTTGGGTCTGCAAATGCTAAAATATCAGCATCGCTTACGGCATCCAAAAAGCCAAGCCCCGTGATGGCAGGCGGGGTGAACTTAGAAAATGTTGCCCCAGTAGGGACTTGCTCCGGAGTATATCGAAAGACGGCACGGTTTTGTAATTGCGGGCCGCCCTGATTTAAAAACTGATTACCGGTCTCATCAACCTGGCCAAAACGGGTGAGTGTAGTGAACGGGTGCCCTTTACCATCGCCAGCATGGCAACTGCCGCACGAAGTGGCAACGAATAAAGGCCCCAAGCCATTGGCGGTGGTGAATACTTGATCATTGAAGGCTGCATCGCCTCGAAGGAATTGGAGATGCTCGGCTTCCGAAAGTCCGCTCACGGGGCCATCGAGGATGGAGGAATTGTTGGGAGCTGATGGCTCGAATTTTTCACAAGAGACAAATAGAATCAATAAAAAGGAAAGCCAATAAAACCTCATAATCACTTTTTCAATATGCAAAAATAATATTTTAGACTAATCTAAAAAATATTTTTTTGGAATAAACGCATTTTTAACCCCATAGAAACATAGCCACATAGTTTAGTGGTAAGCCTTCTATATGCCTATGTGGTTATTGAGCTAAAAATTCACGATCAACTTAACACAGAAATTCCTGCCCATGCTGTAGATTCCCGATCGGCCATTGGGCGATTGCGTGTAGTATTCAAAGTATTTCAAACGGCTCATGTTCGATTGGTAAATTTCATCCAGCACATTGTTTACCTGAAATTGCAATTGCCAATTTTTAGATAGCGTTGCACCAGCCCCAACATTCAATAAAACATAACCGTTGGTTTTGGTTTCGGTATCATAAAGTGCGAGGAATCGGTTTTGTGTTGAATTGAAATCGGTTTCGATTAGGACATTCACATTCGAAATCCGTTTCGATTTTAATTCAAATTCCTGATTGATGCGACTCACCAATCGAGCGGGCGGAATGAACGGCAGATATTCGCCTTGTTGTTTTGTATTTTCAAAATCTTTGTTGCGGTTGAACCCATAGCACAGTGCGAGTTGATTGCTGAACGTAAAGCCAGGGATATTTTTTGGCCTTATAGAAAGCGAAGCTTCCAATCCATAAAGCTGAGCGGCCGCTTGCTGGTACTGAACGATGGTGTTGCCTTGCGAATCGGTGGCTGGTTTGCCCTGTGCGTCTATCACCGAGTTGAGGTAAATATAATTTTGGAGATTTTTATTGAACAGACTCACCGAAGCACTTAGCCAGGAAAAATTTGCGAACAAACCTGCATCTTCCTGCCAACTGAACTCTGATATGAAATTTGGATTGCCAATATAAATGATGTGGCCATCCAATCCATTCGCAGCAATTTCAGCAATGCTGGGAGCACGAAAGCCTCTCGAGAAATTAAATTTTAAATTAAAATGTTCGTTAATCTCATAAGCAGAACCAAGACTCAATGTAAATCCATGAAACAATTGCTTCTTGGCTTGAAATTGCAGCGTTGATCCGATCGTATCGGGCGGGTGAACTCGTATATCAAATCCTGTTTTCGGATCATTGCCAAGGTACATGGTGTGCGTTTGAATGCTCCTTGAATCGAACCGCGCACCTCCGATCACCGTCCAATTTTCTTTTTTCCATTTCGCCAACGCGTACGCGCCAACATCAAAAAGATCATAGGCAGGAATGGCAAAGTTGGTTGCTCCGGCAGGTTCCGTATTTTTCTGAACCATTCCGTTTGCGCCAAAAGAAATTTCGATACCCGAAAATTCGGGAGCGTTGTATCGCAAGCTGTAACTTAATGTGTTAAGTTGATGATATGTGCCCGCCTGATCAGGCACTATGGGGTGAATGTATTCTCTTCGCAGGTTTTGAGAAAAGGCGAGCAATGTCTGAATGTCTCCTCTCCCGATTTCGTAATGGGTTTTTAGGTAAGCGCGATAGTATTGAATCCGCTGATGTAAAGGGCTCAGTGAATAAGAACTCAATGCCGAAGTTGAAACGACCGGACGATTGGTGATATCATCGTTGTTGGCTTCATAGATTTGCTTTGTAAATTTTCTTGAGAGAGAATCGCGACTGCCATCGGGAACCCCCTGAAGGTTGTCATATAACGAAAGGTTGAAATGGGTAAATCCTTTTGCACCCTTGTATCCCAGCAAGGTTGAAACCGTTGTCTCCTGAAACCCCGTGTTGTAAACCCTTCCATCAACTTGGTTGGAATAATTTTTTGCCATGCGATAAGATCCACGCACAGCCCAGAGCCAATGTTTGTTTCCTTGCGAAATCCGAAACCCATTTCCGATGAGCCCATTGTTGCTTTGATATTCCGAGAGCCATCGACCGTAGATTTTTCCATCCGTGTCTTTCGGGATGAAAGGCAACAAGCTCACCACGCCTGCGAGCGCATCCGAACCATACGCTAAACTCGCTGGACCTTTAATGATCTCAGCTCGTTCAATATTATAATTGTCAATTTCCAAACCGTGTTCACCGCCCCACTGTTGCCCTTCTTGGCGCACGCCATCATAAAGTGTGAGCACGCGGTTGAAGCCCATGCCGCGAATAAATGGTTTTGAAATATTCGGGCCTGTTTTTAGCATGCTCAACCCGGGCGTATTTTTTGCGAGCACATCCATCACATTGGCCTCGTTAGATCGCTCAATCATTTTTGCCGTGACATTGCTGATCGATACTGGGTTTTCTTTGATCAAGCTGGCACGAGTGATGGCAGTGACCACCACTTCATCCAATTGCGATTGAATGGGCTTAAGCAAAACGGTGTATTCGTTTTTTGATTTTTCGATTTCAAGGGTGTCGCTTTGATAGCCGATGTAAGAAAAAACAAGACGGTCGCCTTCGTGGATTTCGATTTTAAATTTTCCGTTGTCATCGGTGGAAGTTCCCGACTTTGAATTGAAGTTCACTACCGTACAGTGCGGCAGCAATTGGTTTGATTCGGTGTCGATTACCGTACCCGTGATAGTCTGTTGTGCTTGTGCAAAATAAAGCGCCAGCGAAAAGAAGGTTGTGAAAAATAGCTTCATGAGATAAATTCTTAGTTAAATGAAAAGTCCTTGACGAATGATTGAGCAAACCAGTTTGGTTTGCCGGGTTTATCGTCAGAAAAAATTAACTAAGAGAAACGGGAGGCGCACGGCCTTGAGAACAAGAGACAATTACATGGGTAACGGAGAAACTGAATTGCTCTTTATGAGATGTACAAAATAGCTGATCGGTAAAAGCAACTGTAGAATTGACAAACGCGTGGTTGAAAAAATCGATGGAACAAACCTTACAATGCGCATCGTGCTTTTGCACTCCTGCCGCGCCATCCTTGAGCGGAGTTGAAATTGATTTTAACTGATGGACATCGTGGTTGTTGTGAAAGAAATTCACCGCCACTTGCGCAAACAGCAATGTGCTGATCAGGCAAACCGATGAGACAATATTTAGAATCCGTGATTTCAAGTAGAACAAATGTAAATAGATACGGGGTCGGATCAAATGTTTTTTATGAACGGAATCGAACCGTCCTTTGGTAGAAAATGTTTCCTTGTTTGTTGCTAACTTGCATTCAATTAAAAGAAAGAGCCATGGCTTATTTATTTGATTCCTTCGAAGGCTGGAAAAATTATTGTGTCAAAAATAATTTTTCGCTTGCCAAAACAGTGATGGAGTATGAGTTCGACCAAAAAGGTCGGGAAGAAAAAGAAATTATTGACGGCTTGACGAAAGCCTGGACGGTGATGAAAGAAGCCGTGGTCACAGGACTGGAAGAAGACATGACTTCGCGCTCGGGCATGATCAACAATGGCGCGAAGAAAGTGTATCGTTATCCCAAAGCGGTTCTCTCTATAGAATTTCAACGGCTGATTTCGCGAGCACTCGCTGCCAAAGAAGTGAACTCATGCATGGGCCGCGTGGTGGCGGCACCTACCGCTGGGGCGAGCGGCATTATGCCGGGTGTGCTGGTTACGTTACAAGAAATTCATCACATTGATGATAAAAAAATATTGGAAGCCATGATGGTAGCGGCAGGCATCGCGATCATCATCGAACAAAAAGCATCTATTGCTGGAGCTGTGGGAGGCTGTCAGGCCGAGACAGGAACTGCTGCTGCGATGGGCGCGGGTGCGATTGTGTATTGCCTCGATGGAAATATTGATCAAGTATTCAATGCCGTGGCCATCACTATCCAGTGTATGTTGGGATTGGTTTGCGATCCTGTTGCCGGCCTAGTTGAAATTCCATGTGTAGTGCGCAATGCGAGCGCGGCTGCAATTGCGAACTGTTCCGCACAAATTGCGTTGGCCGATGTGAGCAGTGTAATCCCCGTGGATGAAGTGATCGAAGCGATGGGCGAAATTGGTGCAAGTATGGAAACGCGCTACAAGGAAACCGCCCTCGGTGGTTTGGCCGCCACCAAAACCGGGCAAGCCATTGCGAAAAGAGTTTTGATCAGGGATATTGAAGTGTTGCCCGATGAGGGGAGTTGAAGGTTTATTGTAACGTATTAATTTATCTCCACCCTAAGGGTTACTTCAATATCTCCGGCACATCCAATCTGCCGAGCAGATAAACGATAGAAGTAAACACCAGCGCCCAAAACACCGCACTGATCAGCATGAAAAGTAAAATTTTATTCTTGGGCTTGCCCAAACCCACCGCGATGATCGTACCGCCAATGGGTGTGAGGAATACAGGCGTGAGAAAAGCCACTCCGCTTAGTCCGTATTTTGCAATGAACCCACTAAACCTGCTTTTTTTCTTTTCAAGATTTTGACCCTCCTCTTTTTTATGGAAAAACCGTCTTAATAATCCATGCCGAAGCCAGTCACCAAAATAGGTGAACACCACCACGCTCATCATCATACCACCGACTGTAGAGGCAACTGTTGTTATGAAATGAAGTTTCAGGCCATATCCTTCCAGTGGGCCCAAAATAAATTTGAGTGCACTCGATAAAAACACGGGTATGGCTTTCAGGATTTCTTCAGACATTGTAATCGTCATTGAGAATGGAGTGAAGCAATCTCCAAATTTGAAAAAAGTAGATTGCCTGCCTGTCCGGTAGGCAGACTTCGGTCGTCCCGACTATTTCGGGGCTCCCTCGCAAAGACGTATTCCTTTTGTTTCATAATTTTGTCAAAATTTAAGATAAAGTGTTACAACCCCTAAAGTTTTGAAGAAAAATAAAAAACAAGAAAGTACTTTTCACCTGCTGAAACAACTGTGTGAAATCCATGCACCCTCGGGGCATGAAGCGCCCGTCAAAGATTTTTTGCTGCGCCACATCAAAAAGGAACGTAAGCATTGGCTTTCGCAACCTGAAATTATTGAAGGAGATGAATTTCAAGATTGCCTTATTTTGAAATTCGGCAAACCGCGCACGGCCATCTTTGCACACATGGACACGGTGGGTTTTTCAGTCCGGTATTTCAATCAATTGGTTTCTATTGGCAGCCCTAATGCTGAAGCCGGAACAAAATTAGTTGGGCACGACTCCCTCGGCCCGATTGAATGCGAACTCGAATACGATAAAGAAAATCATGCGTTTTATAAATTTGGTAGAACGGTTGAGCGAGGGACAACACTTACTTATAAAATTGATTTTAGAGAAACGAAAGAGTTTATCCAGTCGCCTTACTTAGACAATCGACTCGGTATCTTCAATGCATTGAAAGTAGCGGAGACTTTAAAAAATGGTGTGATCGTTTTTAGTTGTTGGGAAGAACATGGTGGCGGCTCGGTTGGCTATTTAGCCAAATACATTTACAAAAAGTGGAACGTGCGCCAAGCACTGATCTCTGATATCACTTGGGTTTCCGATGGCGTGGAGCATGGCAAGGGCGTGGCCATTTCATTGCGCGACCGGAATATTCCGCGAAGGAGTTTCGTCAATCAAATTATCGCCATCGCTCAGAAAAATAAAATTTCGCACCAGTTGGAAGTAGAAGGCTCGGGCTCGAGCGATGGTGGAGAACTTCAGCGTGGTACGTTGCCTATCGATTGGTGTTTTGTGGGCGCGCCCGAACATGGTGCGCATACGCCTCATGAGAAAGTGCATAAAAAAGATATTGAGACGATGATCTCTCTTTATGAGAAAGCTATGAAGGAACTTTGATCGCAGACTGCCACAGATTACGCAGATGAACACGGATTAAACCGATTTTTTTTCCGCATGGATCGGTGTCATCTGTGGCCAATTTCATCTAAGTTTGCA
>JAYWDN010000131.1:0-23612 GCA_043780615.1 Bacteroidota bacterium
ACAAAAATCAATAACCAATCCATTACGTCCACCTATCATAAAAATGATCATGGCTTTAGCTTTGGAGGCGAATACGATCTTTCTAAAAATGTTGCCGTAGCCCTAAACTATTTTATTGGATTAAAAAATATCTTGTTGGATGATTCGATCGTTGACATAAACAATAACAAGATTGGTGAAGACAGCCACACCAACCGCGCCTTGCAATTCACGTTGATCTATAAATTCAAGAAAACAATTTAACCTCTGTGATGATAGGCAAAATCAATAATTTGGCGTCATCGCCAGCAAGGAAGCGGGATGGGCGAAGCGATCTTCAAACAGGAGATTGCTTTGCTCCACGCACCAACCCACCGCAGATGCTGGTGCCAAAGGCATCCCTTTGTACAAAGACGTTAAGTCTAAAACTCACGCAAAATATTTTTGATTCTATGAAAATGCTCATACCACTTTTTTCCCTTTTAGTCGCTTGTACCTCAAAAGAAAAAACAACGACCACTAATTTCAATGAAGAGACATCCATCTTGTACGATGCTACGGCCAAACCGTTTTATCACGGAGTGGCTTCGGGCGATCCTTTGCAAGACCGTGTAATTTTATGGGCGAGGGTTACTCCCGAGGATTCTACTTTGGTGGTGATGGTGAAATGGGAAATTTCTACTTCGCCCGATTTTGCGGCAATCGTAAAATCAGATTCGCTCACAACTTCTGTAGCCCGCGATTTTACAGTGAAAGTTGATGTTGCCGGCCTTCAACCCAATACACATTATTTTTATCACTTCACCGCATTGAGTAAAACCTCTGAAACGGGCAGCACAAAAACCCTTCCGCAAAACCCCGACAGCATAAAACTTGCCGTGGTGAGCTGCGCCAATTGGGAGTGGGGCTTTTTCAATCCGTATCAAAAAATTTCGCAACGTGCCGATGTCGATGTGGTGGTTCACCTGGGCGACTTTATTTATGAATATGGCACCGGAAAATATGGGGACACTACCATTGGGCGCATCAACATTCCTAAACACGAACTGATTTCGTTGCGCGATTACCGATTGCGGTATTCGCAATACCGATTGGACAAAGGGCTGCACGATGTGAGCGCAAAACTTCCGATGATTGCCATTTGGGACGACCACGAAATTGCCAACAACAGCTACGTTGGCGGTGCGCAAAACCATCAACAAGAAGAAGGTGATTACGAAAAAAGAAAAGCGGCTGCACGCCAAGCTTACTATGAATGGATACCCATCCGCGAAAGCAAAAACCACTACCGCTCTTTTTCATTTGGCACACTGGCCGACCTGATCATGCTCGATGAGCGATTGGCGGGCCGCCAAAAACAGGTTGACAGCATTGGCGACCCAACACTGCAAAGCGAAGACCGCACCATGCTGGGGCAAGCCCAATTCAATTGGCTCGAAGCGCAACTAAAAAACGCAAAAGCCACATGGAAAATAATCGGCAACCAAGTGATTTTTTCGGATGTCAACATTAAAGCAATCTTCCCACAAATGCCCAGCAACTTCGACAGTTGGGACGGCTACCCGGCCGAAAAAGGAAAACTGAAGAATTTTATCGTGAAAAATAAAATCAACGACCTCGTTTTCATCACAGGCGATGCGCACTCTTCTTGGGCGATAGAGGCAGCCACAGAAATAAAAAAGTCGTATGCTCCGTTTGCCACCGAGTTGGTCACCACCAGTGTATCCTCTGCCAATGCCGATGAGTACCATCCTATTGAAGAAGTAAAAACAGCGGAGGTAGAATTGATGAAGGCCAACCCGCACGTAAAATATTTTAACAACCGGGACCACGGCTATTTGTTGCTCACGCTCACGCAACAGAAAGCAAAAGCCGAGTGGTGGTTTGTGAAAACGCTGCGTGTGCCAGAAACAAAAGAATTTTTGGGAAAAACAGTGAACGTGAAGAAAGGCAAAGTAAACATTGAGCCATAGATTTTACTATCTTCGGTGCATGAATAAAAAACTATTCTTCTTTAGTCTTTTATGGATTGGCCTGACAAATCATTCTCCAGCACAAGTGATCGGAAAAACTTTTCCCGACATGACAGCAGAAACAGTGGACGACAAAAAAATTAACTTACCGCAAGACGTAAAAGGCAAGTACACACTGCTTGGCCTAGCCTACTCAAAAAAATCGGAAGATGAGCTGAACACTTGGTTCAATCCGGTCTTCTCTAAGTTTGTTCAGAAACCGACAGGCATGATGCAAGGCATGGGCTATGATGTGAATGTTTATTTTGTGCCCATGTTCACTGGGGTGAATGCGGCCGCTACCGGAACGGCCAAAAGAAAGGCGATAAAGAAAGTAGACCCACAACTGCTCCCCTACATTTTGTTTTATAAAGGAGAATTAAAAAAATACAAAGACGAGCTCGACTTTGAAAGACGCGACATCCCTTATTTTTTTGTGCTGGATCCCGAAGGTAAAATTGTGTATGCCACCGAGGGAGCTTACAGTGCTGCAAAAATGGAATCGATAGAAGCCGTGATTGAAAATTAATTTCAAAATCCTTGCTGATGAATTCACTGTTGTTGTTGGCATTGGCCCTTGCCCCGGGCGCGGCCATTGGCCTCTACATTTATTTCAAAGACAAATACGAACGCGAGCCGATTGGTTTGGTAGTGCGAAGTTTTTTTCTGGGCATTGTGAGTGTAGTCGTCACGTTGCTCATCAGTTTTCCCATCAATTATATTGTTCCCATCGATGAGAAAAGTTGGACGGAGCAAGCCGTACACGCCTTCTTGTTGGTGGCACTGATCGAAGAGTTCAGCAAATTTATTTTTGTGCGATGGGTGCTTTTCCCCAACAAAAATTTCAATGAACCTTTTGATGGCATCGTCTATGCCGTGAGCGTAGGCCTTGGATTTGCCGGGCTTGAAAATATTATTTATGTAGTAAACAGCGACAACGGCTTGGCCACTGGCATTTTGCGCATGTTCACTGCCGTGCCGGCTCACGCCAGCTTTGCGGTGCTCATGGGCTACTTCATGGGCATCGCCAAATGCGAAAAAGGAAAAGCACATTATGTTTGGTACGGGCTTTTGGCGGCCACACTCTTTCACGGAGCCTACGATTATTTTTGGTTCATCGCCTACATTCCCGGCTTGTGGGTTGGCGCCATTGCATCACTGGTCATTGGCATTTTGCTTTCGCGCAAAGCAATACAGATGCACCAAAAAGCTTCCCCCTTTATTTCAACAACACAAAGTGATGATAGCACGAAAACGTAAAACATTTTTCTGTTTGGTTACTATGGCATAATTTTGGTGATGTAATCCGAAAATGAAAATAAAGATTCTCTTTACTGTTTTTT
The DNA here is from genome assembly GCA_043780615.1 of Bacteroidota bacterium. Taxonomy (GTDB): domain Bacteria; phylum Bacteroidota; class Bacteroidia; order Cytophagales; family Cyclobacteriaceae; genus ELB16-189. Next base: position 3,335 of record JAYWDN010000131.1, read on the forward strand.
TGATCATCTCCTTGACGGGGAATGCGCAAACAATTTTTGCTCCGATGAAAGAAGCTGTAAAAGCGGGCAACGCCAGTGAGTTGATCAAGTATTTCAATCCATCCGTTGACCTCAACCTCGAAGGCGAGGTGAATACCTACAGTAAAGCACAAGCAGAATTTGTGTTGCGCGATTTTTTCAAAAAACATTCTCCCACCGATTTTAATATCGTGCATACGGGTGCGTCAAAGGGCGGGCTGCAATTCGCCATCGGCAAATACCAAAGTGGCAGCGACAGTTACACAGTGCTTATGCGTGTGCGCGAAGTAGAGAAAGCCAACCTCATCCACGAGATGAGTTTTACCAAAGAATGACCCGGCCGGCTTACCTAACGGAAGCAGCCATTGCTCAATTTATCTGTTCTGCTTTGGCCGAAGACATTGGCGAAGGTGACCACTCTACGCTTGCAACGATACCCTCTGAAAAAACAACAAAAGCAAAACTTTTAGTAAAAGAAAACGGGATCCTTGCGGGGGCAGCACTGGCAGAAAAGATTTTTCATCACGTTGATCCGTCCCTTCAATTAAAATTTTACAAAAAAGATGGCGATGCAATTTTGAAAGGAGACATTGCTTTTGAAGTGAGCGGAAGCGCACAAGCAATTCTTTCTGGCGAACGCTTGGTACTCAATTGTATGCAGCGTATGAGCGGCATCGCCACCAAAACCAATCATTTATCCAAATTGATCGAAGGCACATCGGCTCAATTGATGGACACCCGCAAGACTACTCCCAATTTTCGCCTGATGGAGAAATGGGCGGTAGTTATTGGTGGCGGGCGAAACCACCGCTTTGCATTGTTCGATATGATCATGCTCAAGGACAACCACATTGATGTGGCAGGCGGAATCACTCAAGCTGTGAACGATGCAAAAAAATATTTAAAAGAAAAAAATAAAAACCTACTGATCGAAGTAGAGACGCGCAACCTGCAAGAAGTGCAGGAAGCATTGACACAAGCCGTGGACGTGATCATGCTCGACAACATGAGCCTTGTGGGAATGAAAGAAGCCGTAAAATTAATTGGGAGCACGTGCAAGACCGAGGCGAGCGGAGACATCACCGAAATCAACCTTCGCCAAGTAGCAGAATGTGGTGTTGATTATATTTCGATGGGCGCACTCACTCACTCGGTAAAAAGTTTAGACCTTAGCCTGAAGGTTTTTTGAGTGGATTGATTATTAATCGTTTTTTGAAGTGGAAGTAGATTGACTTCAGCAACGAATGAAATGGGTTTGTATTCAATTTTTCAACCACACATTTCCAAAATTAAGTTTTACTTTTGCCCCTCATGGAATTGGAAAACGCGCCACGCCAACATTATTCTGAAAAGGAAAAGCAAGAAGTTTTCGACAACGAGTTTATGCCGCACATCAACTCGATGTACAACTTCGGCTACCGCCTTACGCTAGACCGCGATGACGCCAAAGACTTGGTACAAGACACCTACCTGAAGGCCTATCGATTTATAGAATCATTCCAGAAAGGAACTAACGCGAAAGCATGGCTGTTCCGCATTTTGAAGAACAGCTTCATTAACGATTACCGTAAGAAAAGCAAGGAGCCGGCAAAGGTCGATTACCAAGAAGTTGAAACGTATTACAACTCAGAAGAGGTGGATCGGCAGATCACGCCCGACTTGCGGGTAGAGTCGCTCAAAGATATGATCGGGGATGAAATCAGCAATGCGCTGAACTCACTTGATGTTGATTTTCGTACCGTGATTATTTTGTGCGACCTCGAAGGATTCAAATATGAAGAGATGGCAAAGATACTGGACATACCGATAGGCACCGTGCGCAGCCGCTTGCACCGTGCGCGAAATTTGCTGAAAGAAAAATTGAAGTCGTACGCGCAATCCATGGGTTACAACAAAGCATAAGTTATGGCAAATCCTTCCAACCCTTTTCTCCAAGACGATGGCAAAGAGCCAACGTGCATGGAAATGCTCCAGTCAATACTGGATGGTGAAGCGACACCGGAACAAAAAAATTATTTCAAACAGCACATTGATCATTGCATGCCCTGCTACAAATCGTACAACTTCGACATGGCCATTAAAGAATTATTGCAAGCGAAATGTTGCGGTGGCAATTGCCCTGAAGACTTGGTAGCGCAGATCAAAGCCAAGATAAACTCGGTGGCCTGATGCCCGGCTTGCCAGCAGATGCTTCAGCGCAAGGAAGCAAAGCCATTATTTTTTCGGCCCCGTCTGGTTCGGGCAAAACCACCATTGTTAAGCATTTGCTAAAAAACAATCTCGACTTAGGTTTTTCGATTTCGGCTGCCACCCGTGACAAGCGCGGACGTGCGGAAGAGAATGGAAAAGATTATTACTTTCTTACGCCCGAGGAATTTAAAAACAAAATTGACAACGATGAGTTTGTGGAGTGGGAAGAAGTCTATGCGGGAAATTTTTACGGCACACTAAAAGAAGAGGTGGAACGCATTTGGCGTGAAGGAAAAAACGTGATCTTCGATGTGGACGTGAAGGGCGGCATCAACTTAAAAAAATATTTTGGGGATAAGGCCCTCGCCATTTTTGTTGGAGTGCCCTCCATGCAGATTTTAAAAGACCGATTGAAAGATCGCGGCACTGAATCAGAAGAAAGCCTCTCGCGCAGAATCTTCAAGGCCAACTTTGAAATGTCCTTTCAAGACGACTTCGATGTGGTACTCCTCAACGAAGATTTACAAAAATCATTAACGCAAGCGCAGGAGTTGTATGAGGGTTTCAAAAACAAGAAATGAAAACCGGCCTCTACTTCGGTTCGTTCAATCCCATTCACATGGGTCACTTGGCCATTGCCAATATCATGGCCGAGAACACTGACTTGAACAAAGTTTGGTTTGTAGTATCGCCACAAAATCCATTGAAGCCAAGCAAAGGTTTGCTGCACGAGTTTGACCGCTACGATATGGTGAAGGCAGCCATTGCCGACAATTATAAATTTGAAGCGAGCGATGCAGAGTTCAATTTGCCCAAACCAAATTATACCATCCACACGCTGGCACACTTGCGCGAAAAGCATCCGACCAATGAATTTGTGGTGATCTTGGGCGAAGACAACCTGGACAACTTCACACAGTGGAAAAACCATGAAGAAATTTTAAACCAGTTTGGGCTTTACGTTTATCCTCGCCCGAATGACGAAGGCAGGCAGGCCCGTCCGACTAGGGCCCTCCCGCGTGTAACAAATTCCGCGTTCAAGAGTCATCCTCAGGTGAAAATGATTGAAGCCCCCTTGCTCGACATCTCTGCCACCTACATAAGGCAGTGCATCAAAAACAATAAATCCATTCGTTACCTCGTTCCAGAATCCGTTGAGCAGATGATCCGTTCAAAAGGATTTTATAAATAATGGGCATCTTTAAAAGCCTTTCTTTTGACTACCTCCACCCCGGCCTGTCCGGCCGTCAGGCGTCACCCTTCTCCCTGCCTTTGCCGAAACGGCTTCGTGCAGGCAGGCGGAAGAGAAGGGTACAAGGAATTTTTATAGAGGCCCCAATTTGCAAACAATTTTTATTAAATAGTTTTCGTCTATGCACAAACGGTTGATGAAACAATTTTTACTTACCCTTCTTTTTACTACACTTTTCTCTTCCGCTTTTAGCGGAGGCATCAAAGGCATTGTCAAAGCAAGCGATGGCTCAACATTACCTTTTGCTTCTATCTACATCCGGCAGACGGGCTCGGGTGCAGCCACCGATGTAAATGGGAACTATGAGATCGCTCTTTCGCCCGGTCACTACGAATTTGTTTTTAAATTCCTTGGCTATGAATCGGCTACGCGTGTGGTTGACGTTGAAAAGGATTTCATTGAAATCAATGTGACGCTGAAACCGGAAACGGTAATGCTTCAAAGTGTAACGGTGAGCGCTGGCAAAGAAGACCCGGCCTACGCCATCATGCGCAAGGCCATTGCCAAGGCAAATTACCACACCCAACAATTAGATAGCTACACGGCCATTGCTTACATCAAAGGCAAGGGTAAACTGAACGATTATCCGTGGTTGGCAAAAAAAATGCTGGAGAAAGAAGGCATTACCAAAGACCGGCTTTTCATATCAGAATCGGTAAGCAAGATAAAATATACACGGCCCAATAAATTCGAAGAAAAAGTAATAGCGGTTTTCACTCAAGGCACTAATCGGAGCGCCTCGCCCAATAATTATTTCTTTGGGAGTTTTTATGCTCCCGAAATTTTTGAAACCGTTTCACCACTTTCGCCCAGGGCGTTTTCGTACTATCGGTTTGAGTACTTGGGCACAGTCAAAGACGGCAACTATGACGTGAGCAAAATAAAAGTAATCCCACGCTCTAGAGGCGACAATGTTTTTGAAGGTATGATCTCCATCGTAGAAAACTGGTGGAGCATCCATAGTCTCGAATTGAAGTCAACAAAAGTTGGAATCAATTTTCAACTGAAACAAATCTATAATCCTATCGATGACAAGGCATGGTTACCGGTGTCGCAGCAGGCGGCTGTGAGCGGAAAAGTTTTTGGTTTTGATTTTGAAGGTTCATACCTCGCCACCATGAAGTCGTACGTGATCAAACTCAACCCCTCGCTCCCGATTGAAATGGAAATAGTTGATGAAAAATTGGAGAAGGAAGAAGCCAAAAAAATAAAGAAACAGTTCAGTCAAAAAAACCAACAACTGAAGCAGCGTCTTGAAAACGGCAAGGAAGTGACCAACAAAGAACTAAAGCAGTTGGTAAAAGAATATGAAAAAACAGAACGCAAACAACAAAAAGAACCTGACGTACTTTCAGAAACAAAGTACTCCGTGGACTCCACCGCTTACAAAAAAGATTCTACTTATTGGGCAGACATCCGGCCAGCACCATTAGACAAAGAAGAAGTGCGAGGCTACAAAAAAACAGACAGCATCAGTGAAGTACAGCGCAAGCGCGATGAAGGCGACACACTAAAATCGAAGAAAAAACACAAGGGGTTTCATGTTACCGATGTCTTGACCGGGAACAGTTATACCCTCGGCAAAACCTCCAACTTTGAAATCCACACCCCTTGGGGTGGCTACAATACGGTGGAAGGTGCGAACGCCATCTACCGCATGAGCTATTACAAACGCTGGGTGAAGCAAGACACAACGGACAAAGAAAAAAGACCGGAGACAAAGCGGCTGCAGATCACCCCCGTTCTTCGTTATGCTTTTGCAAGAGAAAAACTTACAGGTTTTTTAAGAATTGACTATCGCACACGTACCAACCGATTTACGTTAAGCGGAGGCCGTTACATCCAGCAATTCAACAGCGATGAACCAATTCATCCTTTCGTAAATACATTCACTACGTTATTGCAAGGTCAAAACTGGATGAAGATTTATGAGCGCGATTTTGTTGACCTCAATTTCAGGCAACAGCTCAATGAAAAGTACACCGTGCGCACACAATGGTCATTGGCGCGCAGGCACGAACTCTCCAACAACAACGATTACTCGCTCAACGATCACAGCAAAGAACGCTTCACCCCGAATGCACCCGTGAACACAGAACTTGCCAACACAGGTTTTGCTGACCACACGGCTTTCATTGGTTCCATTGGCTTTGAAGCAAGGCCGTGGCAGAAGTACCGCATACGCAATGGAAATAAATTCAGAGCAGACCGCTCTACGCCAACGTTCACCTTTGATTACCGAAAAGGTTTTGGTCAAGTGTTTGGCAGCGATGTAGATTATGACCTGATCGAAGTAGGCATTCGGCAAGGAGTGAGGCTTGGGATACGTGGGCTGCTGGATGTGAATATGAAGGCCGGAAAATTTTTGAACACCAAGTCGATGTATTTCATGGACTACAAACATTTCGCGGGAAATCAAACCCCGTTCATTACCACCGACCCTGTAGGCAGCTTTAGGCTATTGGACTATTACCAATACAGCACCCGCGATCAATATTTTTCGGCCAACGTGCATTACCATTTTAGAAAATTTTTGGTCACACGTATTGCTAAAGCGCGCTTGCTCGGAGTATCAGAAAATTTCTTTGTGAATTACCTTGCGACTCCTTCTTCTAACAATTACACAGAGTTAGGCTACGGACTTAACGGAATCTTTCGTTTGTTCCGGCTTGAGTTCGCTACATCTTTCCAAAACGGAAATTATGTTGGTAATGGTTTCCGGATTGGGATATCGACTAGCTTGTCGGTACAGTTTTCGGATCACTAAATGATAGGGAAATGTTCCTACTGATGGCAGAGAAAAGTATTTTCAACCCTTCAATTAATCGTCTCACTAAGGTTCTTCAAAATATCACTCGTCATTTCTTCCAGCCCAAACTGATGTTGCCAGCCCCAATCGTTGCGAGCCGGGGAATCGTCAATCGATTTTGGCCAAGAGTCGGCAATGGGCTGCCTGAAATCGGGCTGATAAGTAATTGTAAAATCAGGGATATGTTTTTTAATAGTGGCCGCTACTTGGGCGGGGCAAAAACTCATCGCACTCACATTGTAGCTCGTGCGCACCTTCACTTTTTCGGCCGGGGCTTCCATCAAATCGATGGTCGCTTTTACGGCATCGTCCATGTACATCATGGGCAAATATGTGTCGGCAGCAAGAAAGCATTCGTATTTTTTTTCTTTTAGTGCTTTGAAATAAATGTCCACCGCATAGTCGGTCGTGCCACCACCGGGGGGCGTCTTCCAGCCGATCAATCCCGGGTAGCGGAGGCTGCGCACGTCCACTCCGTATCTCCTAAAATAATATTCGCACCAGAGTTCGCCTGCAAGTTTAGTGATGCCGTACACCGTGGTGGGGTCCATGATGGTGTCTTGCGGGGTATTTTGTTTTGGAGTAGTAGGCCCGAAGGCTGCGATCGAACTGGGCCAATATATTTTGTGAAGTTTTAATTCTTGAGCGGCCTCCAACACAAAAAGCAAACTCTCCATATTTAATTTCCATGCCCACCGTGGATCTTTTTCGCCCGTGGCCGAGAGCAGTGCTGCCAAGTGATAGACTTGCGTGATTTCATTTTTCTTCAGCAGCTCAAAAAGTTTGTCGCGCTGCATCACATCAAATTTTTCGTATGGGCCTTCTTTTAAAATCCCTTGCGCATCTTTAATGTCAGAAGCGATCACATTTTCTTGCCCATAAATTTTCCAAAGCCCTTGTGTCAATTCAGCCCCGAGTTGGCCACCGGCACCAATCAATAATATTTTTGTTTTCTTCATGTAAAACAGAATGTGGGGCGAAGTTATTAAAATTTAAGATGTACGAATTATGATTAGCGATTTGTAGTTTTGTGAAATCCGAATCGAAAAACCATGTATAAAAAACTGCAGCCCTTTTTAGAAAAAGAATTAAACAATATCCGCGAAGCCGGACTTTATAAAAAAGAAAGGATCATCACCACCCCGCAAGCGGCCGATATTAAAACCACCGATGGCAAAGAGGTGATCAATTTTTGTGCAAATAATTATCTCGGCCTTTCATCGCACCCCCGCGTGATTGGGGCAGCAAAGAAAGCCATGGACACGCACGGCTTTGGGTTGTCGTCTGTGCGTTTCATCTGCGGCACACAAGACATCCACAAAGAATTGGAAAAAAAGATTGCTGAGTTTCTCCACATGGAGGATACGATTTTATATGCAGCCGCTTTCGATGCGAACGGTGGCGTGTTCGAGCCGCTGTTGGGCGAAAGCGATGCCATCATTTCAGATGAACTCAACCACGCTTCGATCATCGATGGCGTGCGGTTGTGCAAAGCCATGCGCTACCGCTACAAGCACAACGACATGGACGATTTGAAACAGCAACTGGACGATGCAAAGAAAGCGGGCGCAAATCAAATCATGATTGTCACCGATGGTGCTTTTTCTATGGACGGCACCATCGCAGAGCTCGACAAAATTTGTGATTTGGCCGATCAATACGAAGCCTTGGTGATGACCGATGAATGCCATTCAACAGGCTTCCTAGGCAAGACTGGTCGTGGCGTACCAGAGTATCGTGGTGTGATGGATCGTGTGGATATTATTACGGGCACATTGGGCAAGGCACTCGGTGGTGCCGCGGGTGGGTTTACTTCTGGAAAAAAAGAAATCATCGAACTGTTGCGCCAACGCTCAAGACCTTATTTATTTTCAAATACATTGCCTCCTTCCATCGTTGGGGCCTCCATCGAAGTGCTGAAGATGCTTTCGGAAACCACAGCCCTTCGCGACAAGCTGGAAGAAAACACAACGTATTTCAGAACAGAAATGACCAAGGCGGGGTTTGATATCAAGCCGGGGGAACATCCGATCGTGCCCATCATGTTGTACGAAGCACCGCTGGCTCAAAAATTTGCGGAAAGGCTTTTGGAAAAAGGAATTTATGTGATCGGGTTTTTCTTTCCGGTGGTGGCCAAAGGGAAAGCCCGCATCCGTGTGCAAATTTCGGCCGGCCACGAACGGCATCATTTAGACAAAGCCATCAAGGCATTTACAGAAGTGGGTAGAGAATTGGGTGTGCTGAAGTAGTCTCAGAAAAATTTTAATATTAACTTAAAAATGAAAAGAATATTCACTGCCATTGTTTTGCTTACTGTAATCCTGCCTTCGTCAGCACAAGACAAGACGCTACCTTATTACGAAATTCAGGATTACCCAGAGTCGTTCACAGCAGGAGCTGTTGCTTCGCGAATGATTGATGGCGCTGGTTTTCGATACTATTGGGCAACCGAAGGGCTACGCCCTGAAGACCTCGCCTTTAAACCCAATGCTGACGCTCGCACCAGCGAAGAGACGATCACACACATTTATGAGCTGTCTAATATTGTAGTAAACTCCGTTAGAAAGACCGTTAATACGCCAAACAATCAGAAGCGGTCATTTGTTGAAATGCGAAAACTTACTTTGGAAAATTTCAAAACAGCCAGTGATCGCTTACGCGTTTGCACGGATCAGGAAATAAAAGATTTTAAAATCATTTTCAAAGGGGAAAATGGTACAACAGTCGAATATCCATTTTGGAATCAACTTAACGGCCCCATCGCTGATTGCCTTTGGCACATTGGCCAGGTTGCTTCCTTTCGCAGATCATCAGGTAATCCTTTCACAGAAAAAGTGAGCGTGTTTTCCGGCAAGGTTACAAAGTGAAATTATGAAACTAGTTTTTAAAATTCTTGCCAAATTGAACAGACTGTTGTTGCCACGCTATAGCCAGCACGACCTGAACAGCTTATCAAAATTAGATAAGGCACTGGTGGCGTATCGCTATTGGGTCACGCTTCACGTGCTCGATTAGTGATGGATGCTTTTGCTTTGAATGAAATTGCCAAGCGGTGGTTTGAGGAGTTCAATAATCAAGACATAGAAAAATTGCTTGCGCTCTATCATGATCAAGCAACACATTTTAGCCCCAAGCTGAAGTTGCGCCACCCCGAGTCTAACGGACTGATCATTGGCAAAGAAGCGATGCGTTGGTGGTGGCAAGATTCTTTCAAGAGGTTGCCATCGTTGAAATACGAAATTGTACGGCTCACGCTTTGCGATGACCGTGTCTTTATGGAATACATAAGGCACGTAAATAATGAAGTTGATCTTTATGTTGGAGAGATGTTGGAAATGCACGAAGGACGGATCATCAAGTCCAGTGTGTTTCACCAATAGAAAAAAAGGCTCAAGCCTTCACCGCTTTCTTGCGCAGCAACTCATTCTCTAATGAGAACATGCCGAACAAGGGCTCGCTGCCCTGCTCGGGCAAAAAATAAATTCTCTTCTTGCCTTTCAGCTTGAGCGAATACATGTTCAAGAAGGTGAGGAGTTTCAATTCCTTCACCTCATCCCAATCATACTGTTTGGTACGCTGACCCACCACGATAGCGATTTTCTTTTTGCGGATAGATACCCGTTTCACTTTTGTGAAAAAAGAAAAGTGCACTGCAAACAAGATCATCGCCAACGTGAAGATGACAAAAATGGCAAATCTGTTTTTTGGAGAATCGGGAAATTGAAAAAACAGAAGTATTGCGGCCAGGCCTTGCATCAAACCGAACGCAAGAAAAAAATACCTGACAAAATAAAATTTAACCAAGCTGGCTTCTTTCATTTTATAAAGTTTAAAAAATGGTACGGAGAACGTTTACACAAAATTAAGGGAAAAAAAATTAGATATGCAAAAACGTACAACGACATCGGCATGCTGCGCCCCGGCAAGGACGTGCGCCTGCAGGTGAGTGCCTTCAACTATAACCAATGGGGCTTGCTGCTGGGCAAAGTCAAAAAAATCTCCAACGACATCCAAGTGACGAACAACCAAACCGTGTTTGAGGTAAAGTGTGCGTTGCTTTCAGATCATTTAAGTTTAAAGAACGGCTACCAAGGCAAACTAAAAAAAGGGATGACGGTGCAAGCACGTTTTATTGTAGCGAGGCGAAGCCTTTGGCAATTGCTGTACGATAAGGTGATGATTGGGTGAACCCGAACACGTATGCACGGTGATTTACGATTTTGGATTTACGATTTGATGGCAGGCGCATTGAACTTTGCGCACTTTGCGTGAATTCCTCAGCGGGCTTTGCGTTTAAAAAAATAACCGCGGAGATCAAACTGATTTACAATTTATTGCGGCTCGGGTTCTACGGGCACTTCTTCCCAATTTTGCGGCTCCGTGTTGTGCAGGTACTCTAAAATTTTCTGTTCTACTTGTTTCAGCTTAAGGCCGCGAATAAATTTTCCGTTGCGGGCCAATATCAATCGGCCCGTCTCTTCAGAGATGGCCACCACCAAAGTGTCGGTGGTTTCGCTCATGCCAATGGCCGAGCGGTGGCGCAAACCAAAGTGAGCAGGCAAGTGATCGTTTTCGCTTAGAGGCAACACGCACCTTGCCGCTTTGATGCGGCCTTTATAAATAATGGCGGCACCATCGTGCAGCGGACTTTGTTTGTGAAAAACGGAAAGCAGCAGGTGCTTGGTCACTTCGGCATCGAGCGGATCGCCCGTATCACAATAAAATTTTAATTCCATGTTGCGCGAAAAAACAATCAGTGCTCCCGTGTGGGTTGCTTTTAATGACTTGGCCGCATCGATCAATTGATGAACATCAAAATCATCGTGGTAGCCGTGCCGCCAGTTGTGCAATGATTTGAAAATATTGTCGCGGTTGATTTCAGCGCCACGGCCAATGATCAATAAAAATTTTCTGATCTCTGGTTGAAATAAAATAATCATGGCCAACACGCCCACACCCATAAACTGGCCAAGGATGGTGGCGAGCAGTTCCATCTGTGCCGCGCGCACCACCAGATAAACTAAATACAAGGCAAGGATGCCGAGAAAAATATTGACTGCGATGCTACCATGAATCAGCTTATAAACTTGGTAGAGCAGTATGGCCACCAACCCAATATCGACCACGTCAACCCAACTTACTTCCAAAAAGCCGATGTGAAAAAGAAAGATCATTGCTCAAAGATAATAAGATTGAGAATTTTTTAACGAGCCAACTCACCGACCACAATAACGGACATGGATTTTTTGAAACGGAAGGAATTTTTTTCTAAAACATCTTAACAAATCCAACTTCTAACTTGCGGCTTCTATCTTTGCCATTATGGCTTCTGCAGAAACACCGTTGATGAAACAATACAACGCCATCAGGGCGAAGTACCCCGGTGCTTTGTTGCTCTTTCGTGTGGGCGATTTTTACGAAACTTTTGGCGAAGACGCCATCAAGGCCAGCAAAATATTAGACATCGTGTTGACCAAGCGCGGCAACGGTTCGGTCTCTGAAACCGCCTTGGCGGGATTTCCCTATCATGCGCTCGACACGTATTTGCCAAAGTTGGTGCGTGCTGGCCATCGCGTTGCCATTTGTGATCAGCTCGAAGATCCCCGATTTGTAAAAGGTATTGTAAAACGTGGCGTTACGGAGCTTGTCACCCCGGGCGTTTCCTTCAATGACAATGTTCTTGAAAAAAGACAAAATAATTTTTTGGCCTCCGTTCACATCACCAAAAACGGATGGGGTGTTTCGTTTCTTGATATCAGCACGGGTGAATTTTATACGGCACAAGGAAATGAAGGATACGTTTTAAAGTTGATTCAAAATTTTACACCTGCCGAAATTATTTTTGGCAAAGCGCAACGCGAAAAATTGGATAGGCTTTTCGCAGAAGAGCACGCCACGTTTGCGCTTGACGATTGGGTTTTCTCTTTTGATTTTGCACAAGAAAAACTGTTGAAGCAGTTCAACACCTCCACACTCAAAGGATTTGGTATTGACACCATGACGGAAGCCATTGTAGCTGCCGGAGCCATTCTTCATTACCTCGAAGCCACCGAGCACAACGACACGCACCACATCGCGAGTATCGCCCGGCTCGATGAAGATCAATATGTGTGGCTCGACAAATTCACCATTCGCAACCTGGAAATCGTGCACTCGCACAATGAAAGTGGCGTTCCACTGATTCAAATCCTGGATCAAACCATCACCCCTATGGGCTCGCGCAACTTGCGCAAGTGGATGGTGCTGCCGCTAAAAGAAAAGGCTCGAATTGAAGAACGCCTTCACGTAGTCACTCATTTTTTTGAGCATGCAGAGTTGGCCGAAAAAATTTCGGAACAGTTTCGACAGATCGCAGACCTTGAACGATTGATCTCTAAAGTTGCCGTAGGCCGTGTGAACCCCCGCGAACTTTTGCAATTGAAAAGAGCGCTCCACGCAATTGCGCCCGTCAAGCTATTGCTTGTAAATTCAGGATCACAAGAGTTGATAAAGTTTGGGAGTCAAATCGATCCGTGTGAATTTTTATTTGAAAAAATTGACCGCGAACTGAGAGACGATGCGCCCATGCTTTTGCATCAAGGCGGAATCATCAAAGAAAAAGTAAATGACGAACTGGATGAATTAAGGGCGATTGCCTTTTCGGGAAAAGATTATCTCTTACAAATTCAAAAGAGAGAAATCGAGCGCACCGGAATCAATTCACTAAAAATTTCTTACAATAGAGTCTTTGGGTATTACCTCGAAGTGAGCAACGCCAATAAAGACAAAGTGCCTCACGATTGGATACGCAAGCAAACCTTGGTGAATGCCGAACGCTTTATCACAGAAGAATTAAAAGTGTATGAAGAAAAAATCCTTCATGCCGAAGAGAAACTGACGGTAATAGAACAAAAACTTTTTCAGGAACTGGTACGACATACGGCAGAATACATTTCACAGATTCAACATAACGCACGCATCATTGCCGAACTGGATTGCCTTCTTTCATTTGCTACCGTGTCACGAACTAACCACTACACCCGCCCAGAGATCAGCGACTCAACAAGGCTTGCGATCAAAGCCGGTCGGCATCCTGTAATAGAAAAACAATTGCCGATTGGAGAGGGTTATGTACCCAACGATATTTTTCTCGACAATGAAACTCAACAAATATTAATCATCACCGGGCCCAACATGGCGGGCAAGTCTGCCCTGCTACGCCAGACGGCATTGATTGTATTGATGGCGCAAATCGGTTGTTATGTTCCGGCCGAAAACGCATTGATTGGAATAATCGATAAAATTTTTACGCGTGTTGGTGCATCTGATAATTTGTCGCGCGGTGAATCTACCTTCATGGTGGAGATGACCGAGACCGCCAGCATCCTTAATAACCTGAGCGACCGGAGCTTGGTGTTAATGGATGAAATAGGCAGAGGCACCAGCACGTACGATGGCGTGTCCATCGCGTGGAGCATTGTAGAATATCTACACAACCAAAAAGAATACAGAGCCAAAACACTTTTTGCCACGCACTATCATGAGCTCAATCAATTGGCCGAAGATCTTCCTCGGGTGAAAAACTTCAATGTGTCGGTAAAAGAAATTGGCAACAAGATTATTTTCATGCGCACGCTGAAAGAAGGCGGAAGTGAACACAGCTTTGGTATCCATGTAGCGCAACTGGCCGGCATACCCAACAAAATTGTGTTGCGGGCCAACGAGATTTTACATTTCTTGGAAAAAGAAAAACATAAGAATGAACCACAAAGGAAATTTGACGCGTTGCCCAAAGCAGCCGCACAAATTTCTTTGTTTGACACCGATCCAAAAATGAAAGAGGTTCAAGAAATGCTCGGCAAAATCGACATCAACACCATCAGCCCAGTGGAAGCGTTGCTGAAGCTCAATGAGGTGTTATCCCTACTCAAAAAATAATTTGCGACAACGTAAACCAAGGCAAACACCCTCACAAGCATTCGTTTTTCATCGACTTAAAACCGAAAAATTCTCATAGTCAAAACACATTTTTAAAGTACCTTTGCGCTATCAATGACGCAAACACAGACCATATCACTCTATCAGCCACTGTTGCATACCATTGCGTACAATCTGGTGCGTTGCAAAGAAGACGCGGAAGACATTGTACAAGAAACTTTTGTGCGTTGGCTGAGTATTGACCAGCAAAAAATTAAAAACACAAAAGCATACTTGATCAAGGCGGTCACGAATAATTGCTTCAACCATTTGAATTCTTCGAAAAAGAAAAAAGAAGAGTGTTTGGATGCCGTGCCAGCAGCTGAACTCGTGAACAAGTTTAAGGAAACCAACTTGGCCAAATTGGATTTGGATATCAACCTCTCTGCAGCATTCAAAGTATTACAAACCAAACTTGGCCCCTTGGAGCGTGCGGTTTATTTACTGAAAGAGGTTTTCGATTTTGATTATGAAGAGCTTCAGCAAACACTGAACAAAAAGAAAGAATATTGCCGCCAATTGTTTTGTCGCGCACAGAAAAAACTGAACGAAAAAACCGCCAAGATACACTGGGAACTTCCCGATGCCTCTGTGCTGATCAATAGTTTTCGTAAGGCCTGTGATTTTGGAAACGCTTCAGACTTTGTGCAGGAACTTAAGAATGACATCTCGAAAGCCCTACGTAAAAAACCTTAAAATTCTTTTCGCCTTTCGATCTTTGAAAAAGATTTTTTTAAAATCGGTTAGATTTATAGAACTGTAAATTTGATGAACTCAAATGCACTCGTTCCGGAAGTAAGAAGAAAGCCAATCGTCAAACAAGAGATTGCTTTTGCCATCATTCATTTGATGCCGTTGGCGGCATTGCTCACGGGCGTCACTGTTTTCGATTGGATGATGTGCGCGTTCCTTTATTTTTTTAGAATGTTTTGGATCACCGGTGGCTATCACCGCTACTTCGCACACAAGTCGTACAAAACTTCGCGTTGGTTTCAATTTGTGATCGCCTTCATGGCGCAGACCTCGGCACAAAAAGGCGCGCTGTGGTGGGCGGCCCATCATCGTCATCATCATCGCCACAGCGACACGCCTGCCGATCCACACTCTATGAAAATCTACGGTTTTTGGTATTCGCACATTGGCTGGATCGTAGGTCCTGATTTCAAAGAAACAGATTTCAAAACCATTGGCGACTATGCCAAATATCCAGACCTGGTTTGGCTGAACAAGCATTATTTGGTGGCACCAACTATCCTTGCTTTGGTAGTGATGGCATTGGGCGGGATTGTTGATGGCGGAAGCATCACCACTATGTTTTCGGCCGTAGGTTTTTCCGCTTTATTTATCGGTTTTTTTTTAAGCACGGTCATCGCCTATCACGGCACATTTTCGATCAACTCGATCATGCACAAGTTTGGCAACCAGCGGTACCAAACTGGCGATGAATCAAAGAACAGCATTTGGCTTGCGTTGCTCACCTTAGGCGAAGGCTGGCACAACAACCATCATTATTATGAAGTGGCTTCACGCCAAGGGTTTTTCTGGTGGGAGATCGACATCACGTATTATATTCTCAGAGGATTTCAAGCGGTCGGGTTGATCTGGGATTTGAAAGGAGTCCCTAACCATATCAAATTTTCGAAAGACAAGCAGCATGCCCAAGAGTTACGAAAACAATATCAAGTACAAGGTTTGGTGTCGCAATCAAAAGAGGAGGAAGTGGGCATAGCGAGCTGACAGATTTGGAAATTCAGGATGGTGCATTAAATTTGCACTCCCTTTAGTTAGCGAAAGTATAGAGGGATCAACCTTCGCTTAAGCTACGGTTGATAAAAGCGGGAGTAGCTCAGTTGGTAGAGCACGACCTTGCCAAGGTCGGGGTCGCGAGTTCGAGTCTCGTTTCCCGCTCATTGATCGTCCCAATAGCTATCGGGATGGTTATTCGATTATCAAAGTGTGGTGAAATCCACACTTTTTTATTTACAGACGATCAACGAATAACTGATAAAGAACACCCGCCCGGGTGGTGGAATTGGTAGACACGCAGGACTTAAAATCCTGTGGCCAGTAATGGCTGTACGGGTTCAATTCCCGTCCCGGGTACTTTTTTAAGAATGGGTTCAACAAAGATTGAATGGAACTTCAATCCCCCAACAAAAAACAAAGTTTTAGGAAGTGGTGACGGAGGGAATTGAACCCCCGACACAAGGATTTTCAGTCCTTTGCTCTACCAACTGAGCTACGTCACCAGAGAAAACCATCCACTTTTATTAAAGTGGGACGTAAAAGTAAAACAATTAACAGAAATAGAAAATTTTTCATCCAGCTAAGCCATTGCAAAGACGGACGAGCGCTATGCCTGAAAACTCGTAACGAATTCCTACTTTTGAACATGGCTATTCTTCAGCAGATCGTATTCATTCTCACGTTAGGCTCGGTTGGCTTCTTCATACGCAAGCGCGTGCTGCGCATTCGCGATAACATCCAGTTAGGAAAAAAGAAAGAAATCACCGACCACAAAAACGAGCGGTTGTCGAATATGCTTTTGGTGGCTTTCGGCCAAAAGAAAATGTTCAAGCGTATCATTCCGGCCACGCTGCATTTTTTCATCTACGTTGGTTTTTTGGTCATCAATCTGGAAGTACTGGAGTTTATCATCGATGGGATTTTTGGAACACACCGCATCTTTGCTCCCTACCTCGGTGGTTTTTATAATGTGTTGATGAACATCTTTGAGTTTTTGGCAATTGCTGTTCTGATGGCATGTCTGTCATTCCTCATCCGCAGAAATATTTTAAAAGTGCCACGCTTTTGGTCTGCCGAGATGACCTCATGGCCGCGATTGGATGCCAACCTTATTCTGATCACAGAAATTATTTTAATGTGCGCCATCCTCACCATGAACGCCAGCGATCAAATCCTTCAAACACAAGTTGAGCATTATGTCCCAACAGGGTCATTATTTTTCAGTTCATTTTTTAAATCAACGCTTCAGCACCTCAACACCTCAACACTCATCCTCATCGAACGATTCTGTTGGTGGTTTCACATCCTTGGGATTTTGGGGTTTACGATTTACATCACGTACTCCAAGCACCTTCATATTTTTTTGGCGTTCCCAAACACCTATTACGCCAAGTTGGAAGCCAAGGGTCACATCAACAATATGCCCGTTGTAACCAATGAAGTTAAATCCATGTTGGGCCTTGCGCCTGCACCAACAGCGCCCGCAGAGCCGGGAAGATTCGGAGCAAAAGACATCAACGATTTAAGTTGGAGTAATTTGATGGCCGCTTATGCTTGCACCGAGTGTGGCCGTTGCACCAGCGAATGCCCCGCCAACCTTACGGGCAAAAAACTTTCTCCACGCAAGATCATGATGGACACCCGCGACCGCATGGAAGAAGTGGGCAGAAGTTTAGAAAAAAAAGGCCCAGGATTGAATGACGGAAAAACTTTGTTGCACGATTTCATCACCAAAGAAGAAATCAACGCATGCACCAGTTGTAATGCGTGTGTAGAAGCGTGCCCTGTGATGATCAATCCGATGGAAATTATTTTAGAATTGAGAAGATATGTAGCTATGGAAGAAAGTGGCTCACCGGCCCAATGGAATTCCATGTTTCAAAATATTGAGACCAACTTCGCCCCGTGGAAGTTCCCTTCAAGTGACCGGTACAATTGGGCTCAAAAACCATAACCGTTATGAAAAGTATTTTTGAACTTGAAGCTTATCAGGGAATCATTCAGCGAATCGAAAAGCTGAAGCCAGGAACACCCAACCTTTGGGGCAAGATGAAGGTAGAACAAATGCTGGCCCATTGCTGTGTTCCTTTACAAAATGCAATTGGTTTGAAAAAAACTCCAAGATCTTTTATTGGCCGCTTGTTGGGAAGATTTGTGAAAGAATCATTCATGGGCGATAAACCTTTTCCTAAAAACAGCCCAACGGATAAAAATTTTATCGTTACCGATAAGCGAGATTTTGAAAAAGAAAAACAAAACCTACTACAACTGGTGAAGCAATTTGCAGAGGGCGGCCGGGCCGCTTGCACCACACACCCGCATCCTTTTTTTGGAAATCTTTCGCCCGAAGAATGGGGCAAGGGAACGTACAAACATATTGATCATCACTTACGACAATTTTCAAATTAGAAAAGCATGAATGCACCGACCGTTGCAGAATTAGTTGCCAAAGGCGAGTCGCCCGAAATCCTTTTTTGGGTAGGCTGTGCCGGATCGTTCGATGATCGCGCCAAACGCGTAACGCAAGCGTTTGTAAAAATCCTGAATGCGGTGAATATAAAATTTGCTGTTTTAGGCACTGAAGAAACTTGCACAGGAGATCCTGCCCGCAGGGCCGGCAACGAATTTCTTTTTCAAATGCAAGCCATGAACAACATTCAGGTACTGAATGGGTATGGAATTAAAAAAATCGTAACTGCTTGCCCTCATTGTTTTAATACGTTGAAAAATGAATACCCCGAATTGGGCGGGAACTATGAAGTGATCCATCACTCCACATTTTTGCAACAACTCATCAACGATGGAAAAATAAAATTGGCTGAAGGGGGTTCATTCAAAGGAAAGAAAATCACCTACCATGATTCGTGCTACCTCGGCCGTGCCAACAATATTTACGAAGCTCCGCGTGAAGTACTTCGAGCGTTAGACGCTGATCTTGTTGAGATGAAACGATGCCGTACTACTGGCTTATGTTGTGGCGCAGGGGGAGCGCAAATGTTCAAAGAACCTGAAAAAGGAAAAAAAGATATTAATGTTTCTCGCTCGGAAGAAGCATTGTCAACCGGGGCAACAACCATTGCCGTTGCTTGCCCGTTTTGTATGACCATGATGACCGATGGCGTGAAGAACAAGGAAAAAGAAACCGAAGTAAAGGTGAAAGACTTGGCCGAATTGATTGCTGAGTCGATTTGATACACGCATGAATTTTAAATTTGCTGATTGTGTTTTGCAAAGGGTAAGATTTCAAAATTTTGAATTAATAATTGATGTACGTTCCATTTGATCAATTGCCATCACATTCGCGGATTTGGGTTTATCAGGCCGACCGATCATTCATAAGGGAAGAAGAAAAAATTATTTCCGATACTCTTTCAGACTTTTGCGCCCAGTGGTCAGCACACGGCCACCCACTCCAAACATCTTTTAAAATTGAATTCAGTCGGTTTGTTGTTTTATCGGTCGATGAAAGTTCGGCAGGCGCAAGTGGTTGCTCCATCGATGGCTCCGTTCGAATGCTCAAGGATTTAGGGGCGCAATTACATCTTGATTTTTTTGACCGAACTAAAATTGCTTTTTTGATGGAAGGAGAAATTCAAATCCTTCCACTTACCGAGATCGGGTTTCTCTTCAAATCGGGTAAGCTTTCAGCATCATCGATCACCTTTAACAACTTGCTGGCCGACAAAGTGGATTGGGAAAAGAATTGGAAAACGCCCGCAAAAAAAACTTGGCTCTCAAAATATTTCCCCAAGAGTGCGTTATCTTTTTAGCGCAATTATTTTGTAGTTTTACCTCACTTGTGAAGTTGCCATTCATGCCATCGATTACTAATAAGTCTCTGCTTGCCTTGCTCTTTTTTGCTGCGCTGCTTTCCTGTAGCCCTGAAAAAAAAGCGCAGCGATCATTTAAATTTGCCAAGTACGAGAAGGTGATTTCGTATTACAAAAGAGTGCTGGCCAGACAGCCCAACAACCCAAAAGCTAATTATTTTGTAGCCGAATCGTACCGACTTTCCAACCGCATCAAAGAAGCTGAACCTTTTTATGCTAAGGCAAAAGGTCGTGGCACAAAAAAAGACTCGATGGTGCTGTACTATGCCAAGTCGTTGGAAGCAAATGGAAAATACGAAGAAGCAAAAAAGGAGTTGGAAGAATTGGCGGCTAACACGACAGTAGAGAAGTTGAAAGATCGTGCGCAAAAAGAAATCAAGGGATTGGATTATTTGTCGCGGCTCACCGAAAGAAAAAATTATTACAGAATAAAAAACCTTGATGTGCTCAACACTCCCTTTGCTGAATATGCACCGG
>JAYWDN010000132.1:0-23541 GCA_043780615.1 Bacteroidota bacterium
TTATTCAGGCTCTCAAAAATTAGCTGGCCTGAAAGAAGAGGTAGAAGTTTTGTACGATGACTACGGAGTGCCGCACATCTACGCAAAAAATGAAGAAGACGCTTACTTTGCCTTGGGCTATGTTCATGCGCAAGATCGCCTCTTTCAAATGGAGATGCTGCGTAGGGCTGCCAGTGGCCGACTGTCAGAAATACTGGGCCCTGATTTGCTCAAGGTCGATCAACTCTTTCGCACACTTGGCTTAAACAAGTTTGCCAAAGAGCACGCCCAGAAATTTCTTTCGACCGATACCGCTGCCTTTCAACGCTCGGCTTTGGCGTATCAAAAAGGAATCAATCAATACATCAAAGTTGGCAAAACCCCGATTGAGTTTTCAATCATTGGCATACCGAAAAAAGAATTTACTTCTGAAGATATTTATTTGGCGGTGGGCTTCATGTCGTTTGGGTTTGCCGAAGGACTGCGTGCAGACCCGGTGCTACAAAAAATTCAGACTGAGTTCGGAAGTGAATACTTAAAAGACTTTGCGGTGCAAACACCACCCGAAGCGGTGCGCATTCAGAATTTTTTTGGTGCACCAAAGCCATCACACGATTCGCTGATCGCCTACCTCAGCACAAGTTTAGAAAAACTGCCGGTGCCGATGTGGCAAGGCAGCAACGGCTGGGTGGTGGCGGCCGAGAAATCTAAATCGGGCTTCCCCATTTTGGCCAACGACACGCACATCGGTTTTGGTCAGCCTGCGGTTTGGTACGAAGCGCACATCGAATACCCGGGCTACCATTATTATGGTCATCACCTTGCGGGCATTCCGTTCGGCTTGTTGGGCAACAATGATTTTTGTGGCTGGGGCCTCACCATGTTTGAAAATGACGACACCGATTTTTTTTCTGAAACTATTAATCCTGAAAAGCCAAATCAAGTAAAGTTTAAAGACAGGTGGGAGGAGCAGTTGGTAAGAAATGAAGCGATCAAAATAAAAGGGAAGAAAGATACCGTGCTGCAAGTAAAGTCATCACGCCACGGCCCCATTATCAATGGCATTGTAGAAAGTGTGAATGCACCTTCACCCGTTTCGCTCTCGTGGTTGCTGCTGCACGAAGAAAACTTTGCGCTGCAGGCAGCCTATCAACTCAACCATTCCAAAACATTTGAAGAAGTGAGCAAGGCGGCTTCGTTGTTTTCATCGCCTGGCCTCAACTTGATGTATGCCGACCGCGATAAAAATATTGCGTGGTGGGCAGTGGCCAAGCTTCCCATCAGGCCCAAGCATGTCAACACAAAATTATTTTTGGATGGCGCGAGTGGCAACGATGAATATTTGGGCTTCTATGATTTTTCTAAAAACCCACACTCGCTCAATCCCCCTTGGGGTTATGTTTATTCGGCCAACAACCAGCCCGATACTGTGGAGGGCATACTTTATCCCGGCTATTATTTTCCGAAAGGAAGATCGGGGCGTATTCAGGAATTTTTGAAACAAGATAAGCGTTGGTCATCGGAAGATTTTAAAACAATCAACCTCGATGTGGTTTCAAACATGCACCCCGAAGTGGCAAAAGAAATAAGTGCCGTGTTGAAATCGCTTGGCAAAAAAGAATACGAGCCGCTTGTAACAGCGTTAAAAAATTGGGATGGCAACCACCTCACCACCGATGTAGCTCCCTCAGTTTATTACAACATGCTTTCGCAAATTTATTTTTTGGCGATGAAAGACGAGCTAGGCGCAACCGCACTAAAAGCAATACTCGGTTCGTCCATCGCAAAAAATTCGTACTATCGTTTTGTTTCCAACAATGCCTCACCGTGGTGGGATGATGTGAACACAAAAGATAAAAAAGAAACGCGCCAAGATATTGTGGCTGCGGCTGCCAGTAACACACTGCGGCTGCTCACCGAAAAATGTGGCAGCAGTCCTGCCGACTGGCAATGGGGGAAAATCCATACGCTAAAACACAATCACCCGCTTGGCAAAATAAAATTATTGGATAATTTTTTTAGCGTTGGACCTTTCGCTGTTCAGGGCGGAATGGAAGTGATCAACAACTTACACTTTTCATTAGACACCACGGGGCTCTTCCCGGTAACGGATGGCCCTGCGTTGCGCAAGCTTACTGACTTCAGCCACATTCAAAACGGAGAAACGGTTTCTCCCACGGGGCAATCGGGAAACGTGATGAGTGAATTTTATAGCGACCAAGCAGAAATGTTTGCCACTGGGAAATTTCGCGCCATGCTGATGAACAGAAAAGACATTGAAGCAAAATCAAAAAACAAATTGGTATTGCAGCCTGAGTGATGATAGGAGTACTTCGCGCAATAAAAATGCTGTAGTTAATCTCTCATTAGAATCTTCCTGCTTCTTATTTCCCTATATCAAGCCAACGGCCCGAGGGCTCACTCTATATTATAGTGTGGTGATTTTTTGCTGGAATAGAAAAACCTATGCAATCACCACTCTTTTTAAGCTGATTATCAAGAAAAAATGCAAAAAAGTGGGGGAAAGTGGTTGGAAGTGGTTGTAAAGTTTCTATTTTTGCTAAGGAGGAAAAGACAACCACTATCGTCTATGACTTTCTTCACCAGTGAATATGAGTGTAAACTTGATGCCAAAGGCAGGCTTGTGCTGCCTTCGCGGATCAAATCCCAGCTGCCCGAAGGGGACAGTCAGGAGCTTGCCATCCGCAGAGGTTTTGAGCAATGCCTCATCATCTATCCGCTGGTGGAGTTCAAAAAGGTCTTCTCAAAAATTTCAGGATTGAACGAGTTCAACGAAGAGTACCGCAAACTCCAGCGCAACTTTTTGTCGGGCGTAGTCACGGTAGAGTTAGACGGCAACGGCCGTTTTCTCATACCCAAAAACATGTTGACTTACGCACACATCGACAAGGAAGTAATGCTGGTGGGCACAGGCTCTAAAGTGGAAGCGTGGAACCCCGCCATTTATGAGAAGCACCTCATCCAAGACCCAAGTGAATTGTCGAAGCTGGCCGAGAAGCATTTGAACGAGTGAGATGGATGCGGGAGACTGGATACTAGAAACTGGACGCTAATGGAAAATGACTCGGCCAGAAACCAGAAACCAGAATCGAGAAGCTACCACAGGCCTGTTATGCTCAGCGAGTGCCTCGAAGGATTGAACATTGACCCCGAAGGAACTTATGTGGACGTGACGTTTGGCGGAGGTGGTCACAGCATGGCCATCTTAGAAAAACTGAAAGGTGGAAAGTTGATTGGGTTTGATCAAGACGAAGACGCAAAGAAGGAAGCAGAAAAAATACAACATCGTTCTTTTACATTTTGTCAGGCCAACTTTCGGTACATGAAACAGTACCTGAAGTTGAATGGAATAAATAAAGTCAATGGCATCTTGGCCGACTTGGGGATTTCATCGCACCAGATCGATGACGGAGCGCGTGGATTTTCTACTCGCTTCGATGGCCCTCTCGATATGCGCATGGATCAGCACGCCAAGACTACTGCTGCAAAAATATTGAGCAGCTACAGCGAAGCAGAGCTGCACAAAATCTTTGGCATGTATGGTGAACTAAAAAATGCAAAGACGGCCGCCAAGACAGTGGTAGCGCAGCGGGCCATGAACCCGATGAAGACCACCCTCGACTTGAAAACAGTTTTACAATCCATTGCCCCGCGGGGCAAGGAGAACAAATATTTCGCCCAGGTGTTTCAGGCGTTGCGCATCGAAGTGAACGAAGAGATGCAAGCACTTCAAGGTTTTTTGCACCAAAGTGGCGAAGTGATGGAGAAAGGTGGACGGCTGGTGGTGATGAGTTATCATTCGCTCGAAGACCGGATGGTGAAGAACTACATCGGCACAGGCAAGACTTTTGGTGATGTAGAGAAAGATTTTTTTGGAAATAAGATAAAGCCCTTTGAAGCAGTTACACGCAAACCAGTAATTGCCGAAGCGGAAGAAGTGAAAGACAACAACAGAGCGCGAAGTGCAAAACTTAGAATAGCACAGAAGGTAAATAGTTAATCGTTGACAAGTGAATGAGCGATTAACGATAGCGAAAAAACGGTAACTAATTATATGGGAGAGAATAAAATGAGAACGGAATCGGATCGCGCCAACGAAGTGCGAATTAAACCTGAGCAGGGCAATGGCAAGAGCGCGTTCTCGGGTTTTGAAAAACGGTTGCGGCTCGAGTCTTATTTTGAAGAGGGTTTTCCGGTGCGCTACCTGCCCAAGATTTTGTTTGTGTTTTTTTTGGGATTGCTCTACATCAGCAACACGCACTATGCCGACAAGACCACGCGCGCCATTGAAAAATCGCAGAGCGAAGTAGAAGACCTCCGTGCCGATTTCACCACGCTCAAGTCTGATGTGATGTTTGCCAGCAAGCAAAGTGAAGTGGCGCGAAGAGTAAAACCGTTGGGCCTACAAGAAAGTTTGAAGCCTCCATTTAAAATAGTAGTTGAGAAATGAAACCTTTTATAACACAAAGACATTGCTCCACTCCTCTCCTCTGGAGAGGGCGGGGGGTGAGGCCGTATGAACATTAAAAAATCCATATTAATAAGAGTGCGTCTCGCTTTTTTAGGCGTGTTGATCTTCGCTATTTGTGTAGCTGCCAAGATCGGTCATATCCAAATTGCAGAAGGAGCAAAGTGGGCAAAGATGGCCGATGAGATCATGTTCGACTACAAAAAAGTAGAGGCCACGCGCGGCAACATTTACTCTGACAATGGAAGTTTACTCGCCACGTCATTGCCATTTTATAAAATCGCGATGGACCCCACACTGCCCAAGGACGAAGTCTTCAAAAAAGGAATCGACTCGCTGGCGTACCATCTTTCAAAATTTTACAAAGACCGCTCTGCGAAAGAATACAAAGAGATGTTGAAAGATGCACGCGCATCGGGCAAGCAATACCTCACCATCAACCGCAAGCAGGTGAACTTTCAAAGCAAAAAAGAAATTGCAACCTGGCCCATCTTCCGCGAAGGCCGCTACAAGGGTGGCGTGATCTTTGAAAAAATGGACGTGCGCTATCGTCCATTTTCAAACCTTAGCCGAAGGACGATCGGTTTTGTAAACGAAGATGAAAAAGGCGCGGGCTTGGAATACAGTTTCAACGAAGCACTGGGTGGACAAAACGGTGAAGCGCTTTTTCAGAAAATAGCTGGAGGCGCGTGGAAGCCAGTGTTTGATGGCAACAACATCAAGGCCGTGGATGGTATGGACATTGAAACCACCATCGATATTAATTTACAAGACGTAGCCGAAACATCGTTGCACAAAGCGATGGAGCAGCACGATGCAGACGAGGGCACTGTGGTGGTGATGGAAGTGAAAACCGGTTACATCAAAGCCATCTCCAACCTGAGTGCCGATGGCCACGGAAATTACTCCGAGCAATTCAATCATGCCGTGGGCGGATCGTTTGAGCCGGGTTCTACTTTTAAATTGGTGACGATGATGGCCTTGCTGGAAGGCACAAACATTGAACTTACCGACAGCATCAACACAGGCAAAGGCGAATTTACTTTTTACAACAAAAAAGTGCGCGACCACGAAGAGGGTGGCTACGGACGCATCACTATTCAAGATGCATTTGAGCGCTCGTCAAACATTGCGATGGCCAAACTGCTCGACAAACATTTTGGCACCAAGCCAGAAAAGTTTTTGGCAAAAGTGGACGAACTGAAATTATCCAAACCATTGGGCTTGCAAATCACGGGCGAATCGTACCCGAAGATCACACGCCCGAGCGACAAGAAAAACTGGAGTGGCATTACGTTGCCGTGGATGGCCTACGGCTATGGATTTGAAATTTCTCCGATGCACACGCTCACGTTGTTCAACGCCATTGCCAATGAAGGCAAGATGATCAAACCCGTTTTTGTTACGGCCATCAGGCAAGCCGAGAAATCAGTTCAAACTTTTGAAACGGAAACATTGAATTCAAAAATCTGCTCGAACAAAACGTTGAACCAACTCAAGCTTTTATTGGAAGGCGTAGTGGACAGAGGCACCGCAAAGAGTTTAAAAAATTCTTATTACCGCATTGCAGGCAAAACAGGGACTGCTCAGATATTGAACAACGGCCACTACGAAAAAAAATACATCACTTCGTTTGTTGGTTATTTTCCGGCACACGCGCCCAAGTACACGGCCATGGTGCTGATCAAAAATCCGAAAGGAATTTATCAATATGGCAACAGTGTGGCGGGCCCAGTGTTCAAAGACATAGCCGACAATATTTATGCGCGTGACTTGAACTTGCACATGGCCATGGAAAAAAAGAAAGTAACAGAGCCGGGCGTGTTCCCCACGTTGCGCGCAGGCTTGCAAGAAGAAGTGGTGATGCTGAGCAACGAACTGGGCGTGTCCAATCACTCGGCTACCGAAGAGGAGTGGGTGCGTGCTTCAAAAAATGCAAGTGCCATCACCTGGAAAAAAAATGTTTTGATAAAAGACCTTGTGCCCGATGTAACGGGGATGAGTTTTCGTGACGCCATTTATTTATTAGAGAAAGCCGGCATGCGTGTGTACTTCGGAGGCAAGGGCCGCGTGGCCGAGCAGTCGCTCAGGCCGGGCACACGATTTTCGAGAGGGAGCAGAATTTATTTAAAACTGAGTTAGCCTTGAAAGCACTGCGCGACATATTATATAAAGTCAATATCACTTCTACTTCGGGCAGCATGGATGTGCAAGTGAGTGGCGTTGCATTTGATTCGCGAAAAGTAAAGCCCGGTTATTTGTTTGTAGCAATCAAGGGGCATCAAAGCAACGGGCATGAGTTCATCGCTAAAGCAATTAGCAACGGAGCCACTGTGATTGTTTGCGAAAAACTACCCGAAGAAATTTCAGATGCAGTCACATTTGTAACCGTGAAGGCCAGCGCAAAAGCGTTGGGGATTATGGTTTCTAATTTTTATGACAACCCTTCGCAAAAAATAAAACTCGTTGGTGTGACGGGCACCAACGGCAAAACCACGGTAGTCACTTTGTTGTTCCAACTTTTTAAGTCGCTCAATTATAAAGTGGGATTGTTGTCCACAATTGTGAATAAAATTGTGGACAAAGAAATTGTAGCCACGCACACCACACCCGATCCGATTCAAATCAACGAGTTATTAGTGAAGATGATCGAAGCAGGTTGCACACATTGTTTTATGGAGGTGAGCTCGCATGCCGTAGATCAGGGGAGAATAGTGGGGCTACACTTTGCAGGAGGTTTGTTCACCAACATCACCCACGATCACCTCGACTATCACCACACGTTTGAAAGTTACATCCGTGCGAAGAAAGGTTTTTTTGACGGGCTTTCGTCTGATGCGTTTGCATTAGTAAACATTGACGACAAGCGGGGCTCGGTAATGTTGCAAAATTGCAAAGCGAAAAAGAAAACCTACGGCCTCAAAAAAATGTGTGACTTCAAAGGGAAGATTATCACCAACTCCATTGAAGGATTGGAGTTGGAGGTGGGCGATAGAAATGTGTGGTTCAAATTGATTGGTGATTTCAATGCGTACAATCTCTTGGCCGTATTTGGTGCAGCGTGCTTGTTAGACGAGGATCCAGAAATGGTGCTGCTGAAATTGTCTGCGTTGACGGGGGCTAACGGAAGATTTGAATTGGTGCGTCCGGGCTCAAAGTTTACGGCCATTGTAGATTATGCTCATACCCCCGATGCATTGAAAAATGTGTTGGAAACGATCGAGCATTTTCGCAGTGGAACTGAGCAGGTGATTTCAGTGATTGGCTGCGGTGGCGATCGCGACAAAACAAAACGCCCGTTGATGGCCGCCATCGCTTGCAAATATTCCAACAAAGTAATCCTCACTTCTGATAACCCGCGCAGCGAAGACCCGATGGAGATCATCAAAGAAATGCAAAAAGGAGTGGGCGCAAGCGAAGCAAAAAAAACGTTGGTGATGGCCGACCGTGAAGAGGCGATAAAAACTGCGTGCATGTTGGCCAAAGAAAAAGACATCATTTTGGTAGCAGGCAAAGGCCATGAAAATTATCAAGAGATAAAAGGTGTGAAGCACCCATTTGATGATAAAGAAGTTTTAGAACGGATGCTAAAAATGTTCGCCAATTAATTTGAGGATGAACCGATTTGAAAATTTGAAAATGAAATCAACGAATCAACTAATGACCGAATTAAAATAAATGTTGTACTACTTATTCGACTATATCAACAAAAATTTTGACTTCCCTGGGGCGGGATTGTTTCAATACATTTCTTTTCGTGCAGGCGTGGCTGCTGTGCTTTCGTTGCTCATCACGATTACACTGGGCAGCAAAATGATTTCGGTTTTAAGAAGAAAGCAAGTGGGCGAAGATATTCGCGACCTCGGGCTCGAAGGGCAGATGCAAAAGAAAGGGACACCAACCATGGGCGGCCTTATTATCATTACGGCTATTCTCATCCCTACGCTGTTGATGGCCAAGCTCGACAACGTGTATGTCATCTTGCTGATTGCAACTACCGTGTGGCTGGGCATGATTGGTTTTTTAGACGACTACATTAAAGTGTTCAAAAAAAATAAGGAAGGATTGGCTGGCCGTTTTAAGATTGTGGGACAGATAAGTATTGGGCTGATTGTTGGCCTCACACTTTATTTTAATGAGCACGTGGTGGTGCGCGAGGTGATCGTACCAACAGCAACTATTTCTGAAGTGAAAGTGCCCGAACAAAAGATGGAATACAAAGACGTGAAGTCAACAACGACTACCGTTCCATTTTTTAAGAACAACGAATTTGATTACAGTCAACTACTTCCGTGGGTAGATAAAAATTATACATGGATCATCTACACATTAGTAGTCATCTTGATTGTGACAGCAGTTTCCAATGGGGCCAATATCACCGATGGCATTGACGGATTGGCTGCGGGCACTTCGGCCATTATTGGGTTGACGCTCGCCATCTTCGCGTACCTCTCTGGCCGCGTTGACTTTAGTTCGTACCTCAACATCATGTACATTCCTAATCTCAGCGAGCTGGTAATTTTTTGCACTGCTTTTGTGGGTGCATGCCTCGGCTTCTTGTGGTACAATGCCTACCCCGCACAAGTTTTCATGGGCGACACCGGAAGTTTGACGCTGGGCGGAATCATTGCGGTGCTTGCACTTGCCGTGAGGAAAGAATTGATGATTCCATTACTCTGTGGGATTTTCTTGATTGAAGAAGTCTCTGTAATAATTCAAGTTTCCTATTTTAAATACACCAAGAAAAAATATGGAGAAGGGAGAAGGATTTTCTTGATGTCGCCATTGCATCATCATTACCAAAAGAAAAATATACCAGAAGCAAAAATTGTGACACGCTTTTGGATTGTAGGAATCTTGCTGGCAATTATGAGCTTGGCCACATTGAAAGTCAGGTAATGTATGATTTACAATTTACGAATTACGATTTAAGATTAGAGCTATGACAAAAGAAGAATTGATAGCAAGGAATAGAAGATTTGTGATCGAAGTATTGACAATCATTGAATCTCTGCCGAGCAATCGTGTTTATGACGCATTGGTCCGTCAACTCGTGAGGAGTTCCACTTCTGTTGGAGCTAATTATCGGGCAGCTTGTCGGGCGAAGTCGACTAAGGATTTCATCAACAAATTAAAAATAGTTGAAGAAGAGGCTGATGAGAGTTCTTATTTCCTTGACGTGTTACAAGAAATTGTTAAAGGAAAGTGCAAAGAGAAATTGAATGTTCTTTTAGACGAATCGAATCAATTGGTTTCAATTTATGTGGCTTCACTTAAAACGGTTAGGGAAAAAGCGAAGGCTGCTAAAAATCGTAAATCGTAAATCATACCTCGTAAATGGTAAATCGGATCATCATATTGGGGGCAGGAGAAAGCGGAACAGGCGCAGCACTGTTGGCGAAAGCCAAAGGCCATGATGTTTTTGTTTCCGATCAGGGATCGATCAAAGAAAAATATAAAAACGAGTTGATCGCAAATGGAATTGATTTTGAAGAGGGCGTTCACTCGGAAGAAAAAATACTGAATGCGGATTTGATCATCAAAAGCCCGGGCATTCCAGACAAGGCAGAGATCATAAAGAAAGCAACGGGCAAAAATATTGAGATCATTGACGAATTGGAATTTGCTTTTCGATACCTGAAGGGAAAAGTGATTGCGATTACGGGAACGAACGGCAAGACAACGACAACGCTGCTTACCTATCATTTGATGAAGTCGGCAGGATTGAATGTGGCGATTGCCGGAAATGTTGGCGAAAGCCTGGCGCGCAAAGTGGCGTTTGAAAAACATGACTGGTATGTGGTGGAGGTGAGCAGTTTTCAATTGGATGGAACAAAAACTTTCCGGCCACACCTTGGCATTTTACTCAACATCACACCCGATCACCTGGATCGCTATGAATATCAAATGCAAAATTATATTAACTCAAAGTTCAGGTTGACACAATCCATGCAGGCCTCTGATTATTTTATTTACTATGCCGATGATGCCATCATTCAAAGGGAGATGACGAAAAGAAAAATTGCGCCCGAGGCGTTGAAGGTTTCGTTGAAAGACACTTCATCACCTGCGCACTTTGACGGGCGTGTCATGTTTTTTTTGCTGAATAAAAATTTGTTCAGCATCGCTCAGCAAGAAACCACACTTAAAGGGCCGCACAATTTGATCAACACCATGGCGGCAGTAGCAGCAGTGTACTTGGCGGGCGTGTCCATGGATTCTATCAAAGAAGGATTGAAGACTTTTAAAAATGCACCACACCGATTGGAGTCGATTGCAACGATCAACGGAGTTGAGTTTGTCAACGACTCGAAAGCCACCAATGTTGACTCGGTGGTTTACGGACTTGGAAGTTATGAGGGGCCATTGGTGTGGATTGCGGGCGGCATTGACAAGGGCAACGATTACAAACTGATTGAAGACCAAGTAAAGAAGAAAGTGAGAGTGCTCATTTGTATAGGAAAAGATAATTCAAAACTCAGAAAAGCTTTTGATGGAGTGGTGAAAGAAATCCATGAAACCCAAAGTGTGAAAGAGTTGGCGGCCTTGGCTCTGAAAGTAGCACAGCAAGGCGATGTGGTTTTGCTCTCTCCAGCCTGCGCCAGTTTTGATTTGTTTAAAAATTATGAAGACCGGGGAGATCAGTTTAGAGAGGCAGTACTGGAGTTGAAAAAGGAAACGGAATTAATTAGTCAATGATCGATTAGCCAATGTGCAAATTAAAATTGTTGAAATGAAAAAATTTAAAGACTGGGCCGATAACAACTTGCAGGGCGACCGTGTGATCTGGGCGGTGGTGTTTGCGTTGTCGCTGATCAGTGTGATGGTGGTGTACAGTTCCATCGGCACACTCGCCTACAAAAGAACAGCAAGCCCCGAGTGGTTGTTGCTCAAACATACCAGCATGCTCCTGTTGGGCCTTGCCTCGATGTGGGTGGCGCATAAAATTGATTATCGCTACTACTCTAAACTTTCGCGATTGGGGTTGTGGATAAGCGTGCCGTTGTTGATCTACACGTTTAAGTTTGGTACTTCGCTCAACGATGCGGCTCGTTGGATCACGCTGCCCATCATCAACACTTCGTTTCAGCCCTCAGACTTTGCCAGCCTCGCACTCATCATCAACTTGGCCAGCATGCTTTCGAAACGTCAACAAAATATTGACGACATCAAAGAATCGCTCATCCCGATTTTGTTTTGGTGCGGGGCCATCTGTGGGCTCATCGCACTTTCAAATTTTTCTTCGGCTGTGTTGTTGTTTGCTACCTGCATGCTCATCATGTTCATTGGCCGCGTGTCGGTAAAATATTTGGCCTTGCTGCTGTTGGTAGGTTTGCTGGCGGGCGGTATCGGTTTGAAGATGGGCACACGTTGGGAAACTACCAAGAGCCGCTTCCTCAGTTTTATCGATGGCACCGAACTTCCTTTTCAAGCCAAGCACGGGCGCATTGCCGTAGCCACGGGTGGCGTGGTGGGCAAAGGCCCGGGCAACAGCGATCAACGAAATATTTTGCCGCATCCGTATTCTGATTTTGTGTATGCCATCGTCATCGAAGAGTATGGATGGATCGGAGGCATTGTGGTGTTGATCCTTTATTTAATTCTTCTTCATCGAGGAATGAAAGCCGCCTACAATAGTGAGCGGGCTTTTGGTGGGTTGCTTTCTGCGGGGTTGAGTTTCGATTTGGTTTGCCAGGCGATGGTGAACATGGGCGTAGTGGTTGGCCTCGGCCCAATCACGGGCCAGCCGTTGCCCCTAGTGAGCATGGGCGGTACAGCGATGGTGTTCACCGGAATCTCCATTGGAATAATATTGAGTGTGAGCCGTGGCGAGCAAGAAGAAAACTGGGGACAAACTGAAATGCAACTTGCAGGGGATACTAAAAACATGGAAGCCAAAGCAGCATGAAAACAATTAGCCAATTATCGATTAGTCAATGTGCCAATGAGAATGCAGCTATTCTATATTCTATATTCTACATTCTATATTCTTGAGTTCAACGCAACCATATCGCCTGATTATTAGCGGAGGAGGAACCGGTGGACATATTTTTCCGGCCATCGCTATTGCCAATAAATTTAAAGAGCGTCATCCGGATGCAGAAATTCTTTTTGTCGGTGCAAAAGGAAAAATGGAAATGGTGCGCGTGCCAGAGGCGGGCTATAAAATTATTGGGTTATGGATCAGTGGCCTGCAACGCAAACTCACATTGTCCAATTTACTTTTCCCCATCAAGTTGTTGAGCAGCTATGTTAAAGCCGGAAATATTGTGAAACGCTTCAGGCCACATGCAGTAGTGGGCACCGGGGGTTATGCCAGTGGCCCGATCATGTTGGCGGCCACGCGTAACAAAATCCCCTCGCTCATCCAAGAGCAAAATTCGTATGCGGGATTGACCAACAAAAAACTGGCCAACAAAGTGCAGCGGGTGTGCGTGGCCTATGTGGGCATGGAACATTATTTTCCAAAAGATAAATTGATGTTCACGGGCAACCCGGTGCGCCAAGATATTTTAAACACCGCTTCAAAACGCGAGCGGGCATTACTTCATTTTGGGTTTAATGGCAACGAAAGAACACTGCTGGTGCTGGGCGGTAGCTTGGGCTCGCGCACCATCAACGAAAGTATCCTTGCGGGAATAGATCAGTTGATCGATGCACAAGTGCAGGTGATCTGGCAAACCGGGAAAATATATTTTGAAGAAGTGAAAGCACAAGTGAAAGACAAGGAGTTGAAACACGTGAGGGTAAATGATTTCCTCCATCACATGGACATGGCCTATGCTGCTGCCGATGTGGTGATCTCTCGCTCGGGGGCATTGGCAATTTCAGAATTGTGTTTAGTAAAACGCCCTAGCATCTTGGTGCCATCGCCCAATGTGGCCGCAGACCATCAAACCAAAAACGCGATGGCATTGGTGGACGTGGATGCAGCACTGTTGGTGCGCGATGTGCAAGCCAAAGAAATTTTGACCAACGAGGCACTCAAACTGATTTTTGACTTGAAACGCTGTGAAACGTTGAGCGAAAATATTGGTAAGCTGGCAAAACCCAACGCTGCCGAAAATATTGTTGATGAAATCGAAAAAATAATTGGCCGATGAATTTGAAAAACTACGATAGCATTTATTTTCTTGGCATCGGTGGCATTGGCATGAGTGCGTTGGCGCGTTGGTTCAAGCACGCTGGGTTGCGTGTGGCTGGCTATGATCGCACCGCCACTCCGCTCACGCTCGAGTTGATGGAAGAGGGAATGGAAATCCATTTTGAAGATCGTATCGAAATGATTCCGGGCTACCTCACCAAAGAAAAAACATTGATCGTATTTACACCTGCTGTTCCGAAAGATCACAAGGAATATAATTATTTGAAGTCGCAGGGATTTGCCATCGTCAAACGTTCGGAGGTGTTGGGCTTGCTCACCAAAAATTATAAAACCGTGGCGGTGGCGGGTACGCACGGCAAGACGACTACTTCCTCGTTGATTGCTCATATAATAAAGAGTGCGGGCAAAGACATGGTCGCGTTTCTTGGGGGCATCACCACCAATTACAATTCGAACCTGGTGATGCACGGAAAAGTAAGTGCGCAAACAATCATGGTGGCCGAAGCCGATGAATTCGACCGTTCGTTTTTGCGCCTCTTTCCGCACGTTGCCGTAGTCACTTCTGCCGATGCCGACCACCTCGATATTTATGGCGACCATTTGCAAATGCTTTCGGCCTACAAAGAATTTATCAATCAAGTAAACAAGGGAGGGAGTTTGGTGATTCACGAGTCGATTGCTTCGCTCGCAGAGGAGACCAAACAAATCAAGAAAGAAACGTACGGTACCAACCGCGGACAATTTTTTGCCAGCAATGTAAAAGTGCAGCATGGATTTTTTGAATTCGATCTGATAGGCCCCGGCCTGAAGCTCGAGAAGGTACAGCTCGGTGTCCCCGGTTTTCATAATATGGAAAATGCCATTGCGGCAGCCATGGTGGCGATGCAGTTGGGCATTGACGACAAAACGATACGTGAGGCACTTGCTTCTTTTAGTGGAGTGAAGCGCAGGTTTGAATTTGTCATCCGCAAAGACAATTTGATTTACATCGATGACTATGCACACCATCCGGCCGAGATCGAAGCATTCTTAAAATCACTGAAGTCGATGTATGCCGGAAAAAAAATAACGGTAGTGTTTCAGCCACACTTGTTCACGCGCACGCGCGACTTTGCCGAAGGTTTCGCAAAAAGTTTGAGCCTTGCCGATGAACTGTTGCTGCTCGACATCTACCCGGCACGCGAACTGCCAATACCGGGCGTGACCAGCGACCTGCTGATCAAGGACATCACCAGTGCTGTGAAAATACGCTGCACCAAAAAAGACGTGCTGCAAAAGTTAGAGACAATGAACATTGAAGTGCTGGCCACAGTGGGCGCTGGCGATATCGACACGATGGTAAAACCGATCAAAGAAATGTTGATGCAGAAATTATGAAATGGAAATTCAACATACGCAATGAAATAAAAGTGGTGGCTGCGCTCATCGCAATTTCATTTCTGATTGCCTTTGGCGAGCGCAAGCAAGGAGGCAGTGTGTGCAAAGATATTGTGGTGGAGCTCGACAACTTGAACGAAAATCATTTTCTCGATGAAGCCGATGTGCTGAAGTTGGTGGAGAACTCGGGCCAAACGATAAAAGGAACGGGCATTGACCGCATCAACCTGAAAGAGATTGAAGCAAAGTTGGAGTACGACAAACACATTTTAGACGCGCAACTGTTTGGCGACCTCAAAGGGAATTTGGTGGTGAACGTAGAAATGCGCAGGCCCGTAGCGCGCATTGTACAGCAAGATGCACCCGATGCCTACATCGCAGCAGACGGTGTGCTGATGCCCGTGTCAGAAAAATATACTTCGCGCGTGATGCTGGTGAGTGGCCTGTTTGTAAAAAAATTGTTGGAGAGCGAGGATTTGAAAAAGACAGAAGAAGGAAAACAACTTTTGGAGATGATCGGCTTCATCAACGAGGATCGGTTTTGGAAAGCGCAAGTGACGCAGTTGGATATTGATGGACAAGGCAAGATCACTATCTATCCGTTGGCCACAGGGCAGCGTGTAGAATTTGGCAAAGCCGAAAACATTGAAGTAAAATTTAAAAAACTGATGATTTTTTATAAAGAGATTTTGCCACAGCGCGGCTGGACAAAATATAGCCGAGTGAATTTGGAATATGAAGGACAGGTAATAGCTGAATGAGTAAAGAGTATTGAGTAGTTAGTCATGAGTAATTACGGAACATACTCATGACTAAAGACTAAGGACTAATGACTAAAAGACTAATTAAAAAGCAACCACTTAACAAACAATAAAATGGAAACTGATAAAATA
The DNA here is from genome assembly GCA_043780615.1 of Bacteroidota bacterium. Lineage (GTDB taxonomy): Bacteria > Bacteroidota > Bacteroidia > Cytophagales > Cyclobacteriaceae > ELB16-189. Next base: position 15,845 of record JAYWDN010000132.1, read on the forward strand.
GTAGTAGGCCTCGATATCGGCACCACAAAAATCTGTGCGATCGTTGGCCGCAAAAACGAATTCGGCAAGCTGGAAGTGCTCGGCATGGGCAAGGCCGAAAGCGAAGGCGTGATCAAAGGCATTGTCACCAACATCGACAAGACGGTGCTTGCCATTGAGAAGGCGATCAAAGAAGCGAGCGACATGAGCGGCATCGACATCGGTGTGGTGAACGTGGGCATCGCGGGTCAGCACATCCGCAGCACCGTGCACCACGGCAGCATCACGCGCACCTCCAACGATGACGAGGTGAGCATTGAAGATGTGAACCGCCTCACCGAAGACATGTACCGCATCGTGATTCCGCCCGGCAGCGAGATCATTCACGTGATGCCGCAAGACTACACGGTCGATTACGAAGAAGGGATCAAAGACCCCGTGGGCATGAGCGGTGTAAAACTCGAAGCCGACTTCCACATCATCACCGCGCAAACCAGCGCCATCAACAACATCAACAAATGTGTGAGGCGTGGCGGTTTGGAAATTCAAGATTTAATTTTGGAACCACTCAGTTCTAGCTTGGCGGTGTTGAGCGAAGAAGAAAAAGAAGCGGGCGTTTGCCTCATCGACATTGGTGGAGGCACTACCGACATTGCTATTTTCCACGACAGCATTATTCGTCACACGGCAGTGATCCCGTTTGGCGGAAATATTTTGACGAGCGACATTCAAACGGGCTTGATGGTGATGGCCAAGCAAGCCGAGCAGTTGAAGACGCGCTTTGGCAAAGCGATTGCCGAAGAGGCAAGCCCCAACGAAATTGTGTCGATCCCTGGGATCAGAAACCGGACGGCCAAAGAAATTTCGGTGAAGAGCTTGAGCAACATCATTCAGGCGCGCATGGAAGAAATCATAGAGATGGCGCATACCGAGATCATCAACTCGGGTTTTGAAAACCGACTGGCGGGCGGCATCGTGATCACGGGCGGAGGCTCGCAGCTCGCCTGCCTCAAGCAGTTGGTGGAATACATGACGGGCATGGACACGCGCATCGGCTACCCGAATGAGCACTTGGGCAAGAGCAAGATCGAGGCGGTGAAGAGCCCGATGTATGCCACGGCCGTGGGCTTGGTGTTGGCGGGCTTCCGCTCGCTCGATGAACGCGATGACCGCTACAAAGAAAAGATGAACGAAGCAAAGCCAGTGAAAACAAAAAAGACAAACCCTACTTCGGATTTTTTATCGAGCATCATCAGCAAAACAAAAGGCTTGCTCATCGATGACCTTGACGGAAAAAATGAGTATTGATTTGAAATTAATGATTTGAGAATTTGAAAATGTTTTTTTTGACTATGAAAACAATTTACCAAGAGCTATTAACCACTAAATACTATTACCATGTTTGAAACAGGATCATATAAATTTGACCTGCCCAAGCACTACAAGTCGATCATCAAAGTGATCGGAGTAGGAGGCGGGGGCAGCAATGCGGTGAACCACATGTACAAGCAAGGCATCAAAGATGTCGAGTTTGTTGTGGCCAACACCGACTTGCAGGCGCTGAACAGCAGTCCGGTGCCGTACAAGTTGCAACTGGGTGCTACGCTCACCGAAGGTCTCGGTTGTGGAGCAAACCCTGAAGTGGGCCGTGCGGCCGCACTCGAAAGCAAAGAGCAGATACGCGAATTGCTCACGGGCACAAAAATGATTTTTGTAACGGCCGGCATGGGCGGTGGCACAGGCACGGGCGCTGCGCCTGTGATTGCCAAGATTGCAAAAGACATGGACATCCTCACCGTGGGGATCGTCACCGTTCCGTTTTCGTTTGAAGGCAAGAAAAAATTATTGCAAGCTGAGTTGGGCATCGAAGCATTTCGTGCCAGCTGCGATACGGTGCTGGTGATCCTCAACGACAAGCTGCGCGAGATCTACGGCAACCTCGCCATCGGCCAAGCCTTTGGCGAAGCCGACAATGTACTCACTACGGCCGCGAAAGGAATTGCAGAAATAATCACATTGGCCGGATATGTGAACGTGGACTTTCAAGATGTGCGCACGGTGATGCTCAATGCGGGCGCAGCCGTGATGGGCTCAGCCGAAACGCGTGGCGACAACCGCGCAGTGAAAGCGGCACAACAAGCATTGGCCTCGCCTCTGCTCGACAACCGCGACATCATGGGCGCAAAGAAAATTTTGCTCTCGATTATTTCCGGTGATGAGGCGGAACTGCAGATGGACGAACTTACTACCATCACCGAGTACATTCAACAGCAAGCAGGCGAAGAAGCTGAAGTGATTTTTGGTCACGGTGTAGATTCAGCGTTGGGCGATCGCATTCGCGTAACGGTAATTGCCACGGGCTTTATCAGCGAAGGAAAAATGATGAAGAAACTCAACGAGAAAAAAATACACGAACTAGGCCACTCACAAATTTCATTGTTCGGCTCGGCCGATAATTCGGTGAACCAACGTGGAGCTGAAATTGAAATAAAATTGAAAGACGAAGGAGACCGCCCCGTACTGAGTAGCCCCGACAAGCCTACGGTGCAACAGCCCGTGCCCGTGGTGCAGCGCCCCAACGACAACCGCCCCGTGTTGAACAAACCGGAAGAGCCCATGGATGAGACGGAAGAAGAGCGTACGTATGTTTTTGAAAAACCCGCTGCGCAATTTGAAGACGAAGGCGATGACAGTCTCTTTGCTGAAGACGATGAATTTAAAGTAGGCAATAAAATCTCTGCCGACCAAGTGGTCAACGAAGAGGGCATGATGGAAGTGCGCAAAACAAAAGAGCGGCTGGAGCAACAAGCCAAAGAGCGCAGAGAAAGATTGAAGGCCAACAAAAAACAAGAGATGACTAAAGAGGAGTTTAACGAGAAGTGGACGCTGCCCGCCTACTTGCGCAGGGGCGTGACGGTGGACAGCAACGTGCCGCACTCGTCTGAGCCGTTCATCTCGCGCTATAATTTGAATGACGATAACAGCTTATTAGGGAACAATAAATTTTTGCACGACAATGTGGATTAACCTCTTCACCTCTCCTCTGGAGAGGGGCTAGGGGTGAGGTTATGGCATATCCGACACGTCTGGTTTTACTCCATTCGTAGTGGTTGTTGGAAGTAATATTTTTTTGCCGGTGTCGGTGTGCCTTCTTACTCGGCCAGAGAGTTGTAAAATGCAGTAGTTGATTTTTTGCTGCGCTGGCCGTAAGTTTTTTAAACTGGAAAGCCGGGAACTATGTCCTGGCTTTTCTATTCTGCTTGGTTACACTTTTCCTTTGGTGTTCTTCACCAACGAAAAAATAGAAAACTTGTTGGTCAAGAAGACCAAGGCGGGAATGAGAGCAGGGTTAAAAAACTAAACCCTTCACGGTCGTTACCTTAGTTCATACCTTTGATTCAGTAAATCTATCAATTTTTTTCTGTTGATTTCATTCATTTTTTCTGCTGTCAATTCGCTAAAAAATTGACTTTTTCGTAGGTAGAGTATGTAGGCGAACTGATTTATTATTATTGGATCGTTAGATAATAGTTTTGGATTTTCTACAGGCATCTTAAACGCAGAACAGATCTGTTTCATTTTATAAAAAATCTTAGTATCAAAAATTTGCGGTATAATTTGCCAGGCATGTTGACCCATTTCTTCATCGATCTCAAAGATTCGGTGAAACCAATTCAAATTACTTTCATAAGCTTGAATTTTTTCTTTCACCTCTTTATTGCTAATCGAAGCGTAATTATTGCTTTTAGAAAGATAGTTTAAGGTTATTAGCCCAGGTTTAAAAGGGTTTATCCGTGTTGCGTACCTTCCCATCAGGTAGGCTTCTGCATTTCTATTTTTTTGTTGGGTGTTAAGTATTGATATAAGGGGATCTCTAAAAACTCCTTGTACCCTTCTCTTCTGGAGAAGGGTGAAGGGTTGAGGTAATAAAAGATAGGTTTTTAGAGATGCCCATAAGTGTATCCATCCAAACAATACGCTCCTGCAAAGCAGCGTCACGCTTGACATAGACCACCGAATCGGCTTTTAGGTTTTCGGCAAGCGATATAATAAATTCCTTTTCGCTGGCTTTGTCGGTGTAATATTCTCGTAGGTTCTCGGCAAAGAAGCCCAACACGATAGCAGAAAAAATAAGGACAAACTCAATAAAGTGTTTACGCATGGCAGAGCTTTTCTTCTTTTTCTTTTTTGATGTCTGAGTATCTTGTTCTCCCATAAAGAAAATTAAAACCTATTTCAAAATATATCCCAGCCCAAGCCTGAATCCAAATGAGCCACTAAAATAAAAATCGCCCATGCCCTCTACTAGCAAGTTGGATTTTATCGGCTTGGCATAGCCCAGGCCAATGGCTGCATCGTTGGCGCCAATCAATCCGCGCATGCGCAGAAACACGTGGTCGTTGGCATACCAGCGCGCGCCCATTACAAAAGAACTTTTCTGGTTGGTGGTCCACAGCTCGGCACCCGCGCCCACGGCAAAGTGCCGCACCACAAAGTAGTTGGCCTCTATGCCAAGCTGCGCTTTTTTGAACACCGTTTTGTTGTCGGTCTTTAGCAAATCCAGCCCGCCACTGAGTAGCACATCGTGTGTGCTTTGGGCGTTGGCAATCACTGCAAGTGAACAGATCAGTAAGGAAAATAATATTTTTTTGAGCATAGTTTTTTATGTTAAATGCAAATTATTATAAAGTGGTTTTTCAAAATAGTAATCGTCTTTGTCCAAAGGGATGCCTTTGGCACGGGCACCTGCTGCTCGCGATAAACTTTCATGCACGTCACTGCGAGTACCAGCGTGGGATTGTGAAAGGGGCGAAGCAGTCTCATTTAAATGTAGATGCTTCCCACGGGTTTCTGTATTGGAGATGCATTGTCCCACACACCACTTCCACAGGCACTCGCAATGACGTCAAATCAAGAGTACTGTGTAACATCAATTTTATTTTTTTTTGATTACCCCAATTTTTCCATCGCCAGCCACGACTATCAGCGAGCCGTTGCGCGCTTTGCGCAAGGTGTGAAAACCTTTTTCGTCAGAGAGCGGCTTCCAGTTCATCCCATCGTCAATAGAGAGATCGGCACCCTGCGGGCCAATGGCAATTAATTTTCCGTTGCCTAGATATTCCACGGCTTCGCGCAGGCCCCGCGTTGGGCGCATGGGCAACGTCCATGTCTTGCCTCGGTCGGTGGTGTAGAAAACGTGTTTGCCTGTTTGCGCATCGTGCAGGTAATCACCACCCACCACTACGCCATTTTTTTTCCACCACACCGATGAGAACGCACCGGCACTTTCAATGTCTTGAATAATGGGCAGGACGGCCACGTTCCACGTAAGCCCACGGTCGGTGGAGGTCCACAGGCGTGAAATTTTTCCTCCCGTGGTGATGACGATTTTCTTTTTATCAAAACAGCGGATGCCCGTGCCGCTTGCCGCGAATGAGGCTTCGCCCGTTTTTAATTCCGGGCGTTGGCTGTCGGGCAGCTCACTCCAAGTGGAGCCACCATCGTGCGTAGCCACCACCAACATTTTTCCGTTGATCGGGTCGCCATAGACCATTCCATTTTTGTCGTCCCAAAAATCGAGGCCATCAAAAAATGCTTCTTTGTTTTCGTTTTGATAAACCGTCTGCCAATTTTTTCCCCCATCGGTAGTGCGCAAAATGGAGGCAGGTGCGCCCGCGTTGGCAAGGATAACAGTCAACGAATCAAACGCGTACACCGAACGGAACTCAAGCGTTGTAAAATCTTTTACTTGCGTGAACCACCAATCTTTTCCCCCATTGCGGCTGCGGCCCACTTGGCCTTTGCTGCCACCCACCCACGCCACATCATCATCGACCACCGACACGGCACGGAATGAAGACTTTACATCGATGGTACTATTTTTCAATTCGTACTCCTGACAGAAAAGTGATGGAGACGAAACGCCAAAGAGAATGAGCTGCAGTATTTTCTTCATTTGAATATTGATTTTATTTTCATTTCGATTAACGATTAATGAATTACGAATTACGAATTAACTTTTCCCTTCCAACAATTTCTGCAATGCCAAATACTCATCGCGCAAGCGGGCAGCTTCCATAAACGCCAACTCTTTTGCGGCTTTTTCCATTGCCTTTTTTGTGCGGTCGGCCATCTTCATCAAATCTGCCTTGGAAAGATACGCGGCCACGGGGTCGGCAGCCAACGATTTTTCTTCGTCTTCGATGTAGTAACGCTTCATCGTTTTTTTGCTGTCGGCTATTTTGGTCTGGCCCATGATCGCCTCTTTCGATTTCAAAATTGTTTTTGGCGTGATGCCGTTGGCCAAATTGTAGTCGATCTGAATTTTTCTCCTGCGATTGGTCTCTTCAATGGCCAGCCGCATAGAGTCCGTTACCCTGTCGGCATACATGATCACGCGCCCATTTTCGTTGCGCGCAGCACGGCCAATGGTTTGCACCAGCGAGCGTTGATTGCGCAAGAACCCTTCCCTGTCGGCATCGAGTATCGCCACCAGCGATACTTCGGGCAAGTCCAACCCTTCGCGCAAAAGATTCACGCCCACCAACACATCAAAAACCCCGAGGCGTAGCTCGCGCAAAATCTCTACACGATCCAACGTTTTCACTTCACTGTGAATGTAGCGGCACTTCACCGCTGCGCGCTCTAAAAATTTGGTGAGCTCTTCGGCCATGCGCTTGGTGAGCGTGGTCACCAGCACGCGTTCTTTTTTCTTCACGCGTTCGTCAATTTCTTCGAGCAGATCGTCAATCTGATTTTTACTTGGCCGCACGTCAATCTCTGGGTCGAGCAGGCCCGTGGGGCGGATGAGTTGCTCCACTACAATGCCTTCTGATTTTCGAAGTTCGTATTCGGAAGGAGTTGCACTTACGTAAATCGTTTGGCCAAGCATCGATTCAAACTCATTGAACGTGAGCGGTCGGTTGTCCAGCGCAGAGGGCAGACGAAACCCATAGTCCACCAAGTTTACTTTGCGCGAACGGTCGCCACCCCACATGGCGCGCACTTGCGGAATGGTGACATGACTTTCGTCAATGACCATGAGAAAATCATCGGGAAAATAATCGATCAAACAGAAAGGCCTTGCGCCCGCAATTCTCCGGTCGAAGTAACGCGAATAGTTTTCGATGCCACTGCAATAGCCCAACTCGCGCATCATCTCCAAGTCAAACACGGTGCGCTCTTTCAGCCGCTTCGCTTCCAAATGTTTTCTTTCCCCTTCAAACATCTGCGTTTGCAGCATCATGTCATCTTGGATTTCATGAATGGCCTGGTGCAGCGAATCTTTTCCGGTAACGAAAAGATTGGCCGGAAAAATAGTGATCCTCTTTTCGTCCGAGATTTTTTTTCCAGAAGTAGGGTCAATCGATTGGATGGCTTCGATGGCATCGCCAAAAAAATAAATGCGCACGGCATAGTCGGCATACGCCAAAAAAATATCGACCGTATCGCCCTTCACACGAAAATTTCCCCGCTTGAACTCCACTTCGGTGCGACTGTACAAAACATCGACCAGCGCAAACAAAAGTTTGTTGCGCGGAATGATTTCGCCCACGCCCAACTCAATGCGGTTTTTGCCAAACTCTTCGGGGTTGCCGATGCCATAGATGCAACTCACCGAGGCCACCACGAGCACATCGCGCCTGCCCGTGAGCAAAGACGAGGTGGCACTCAGCCGTAGCTTTTCGATCTCTTCATTGATCGACAAATCCTTTTCG
>JAYWDN010000133.1:0-9640 GCA_043780615.1 Bacteroidota bacterium
AACAAGCCATACGAAGATATTTTTGTGGCCGACCGCTCGGGTGGCAGTTGGAAAAGAGCAAAAAACATTGGCCCAACAATCAATGGAAAATACAGCGACTCGAACCTTACGCTTTCGCCCGATGGCAAGCTGCTCTTTATCTACAAAGATGATGGCAATGGCGATATTTATGTGAGCGAAAAAAATAAAGAGGGCAGCTGGGGCACACCCACACCATTGCCAGGGATCATTAACTCCACTTTCCGCGAAGCTTCGGTTTCTATCACTGCCGATGGCAACACGCTTTACTTTTCCAGCGAGAGGCCAGGTGGCTATGGCGGATCAGACATTTATACGTGCACAAAAGATTCGAAAGGCGAATGGAGCAGGGTAAAAAATTTGGGCGGTAGCATCAATACCGATCAGGATGAGGATGGCCCTTTTATTTCGTTTGATGCGAAGACACTTTATTTCAGTTCGAAAGGAAGAAAAGGGATGGGCGGCTTTGATGTTTTTAAAACTACGCTTCTCAATGCCGACAAAAATGAATGGAGTGAACCAGAAAACATGGGCTACCCCATCAACTCACCAGATGATGACATTTATTTTAGTAGTTCTAAAGATGGCAAGCGCTGGTACTATGCATCAGAGCGCGATGAAGGTCTGGGCTACACCGACATCTACGAAATCACGGCTGTGGAAGAAACCAAGAAAGGGCCTGTCGCGGCTGTTAAAGAACCTGTAAAGGAAGAGCCCAAGAAAGAAGAACCGTTGATTGCCGAAGTGGTTAAAGAAGAGCCCAAAAAGGAAGAACCGAAGAAAGCCATTCAGCCAATAAAATATTTAATCAATGTGGTCGATGCAGAAACCAAAATGCCGTTGGACGCCAAAGTGCGGATGCAGGGACTAAAAGATAAAGTGGTGGTGGGCGCGGTGGATAAAGGCGAGGGCGTTATTGAATTTACGATCACGGCCACAACGGCCAAAGAATATCGGTTGTCGGTGGAGAAGGAAGGCTACATTTTTCAGACGATCAATGTAAAGATTGAAGGCACCTCCACGGCTGAGAAGACGCTCAACAAAACAGTTGAGTTGCGCAAATTGGTAGTGGGAGCTGTCTCTATTTTGCACAACATCTATTTCGATTTTAATAAAGCTTCTTTCCGTACAGAAAGTTATGGTGAACTGAACAAGCTGGAAACGATGATGAAGCAAAACCAAAATCTACAGGTAGAGATTTCTGGCCATACTGATTTCGTAGGCCCTAAAGAATTCAACAAATCGCTTTCGCAGCGCAGGGCCAATGCCGTGAAAAGTTTCCTTACCTCAAAAGGCATAGACACACGCAGGGTGAAGGCCGTAGGTTATGGTGAAGAAAAACCGTTGGCCAGCAATGACGATGAAGAGGAGGGGCGCTCGCTCAACCGCAGGGTTGAGTTCAGGGTGTTGGGAAATTAGTCGTGGTGCAATCCCTTCTTCTATCTTTGTAAAAAAAACCACCTTGACCGTAGTTCCCTATAAAAATGATGAGGCCACTAAAAAAGTGCAGGTGGCCCGCATGTTTGATGCCATTAGTGGCAAGTACGATTTCCTCAACCATTTCTTAAGCTTGGGCATTGACATCCGTTGGCGCAAAAAGGCCATTCGATTGTTGCGTGCAGACCAACCTAAATTGATTTTGGATGTGGCCACGGGCACGGGCGACTTTGCCATTGAAGCATTGAAATTAAACCCCGATAAAATAATTGGAGTGGATATTTCTGAAGGCATGTTGAAGATCGGCAGAAAGAAAATGATTGCCAACGGGTATTCCACTATTGATTTGCAAAGTGGCGACTCAGAAAATTTGCCCTTCGAGGAAAATAAATTTGATGCCGTGATCGTTGCCTTTGGTGTGCGCAACTTTGAAAATCTGGAAAAGGGCCTTGCCGAAATATTGCGCGTGCTGCGGCCAGGTGGCCGGGCAGTGGTGCTGGAGTTTTCAAAGCCACAGGCTTTTCCGATGAAACAGTTTTATTCTTTTTATTTCAAATTCATTTTGCCAAAGATCGGTAGGTTTTTTTCGCGCGACTCCTCGGCCTACACGTACTTGCCCGAGTCGGTGGAGGCTTTTCCTGATGGCGATGATTTTATTTCTATACTTTCAAAACTGGGATATAAAAACGCAACATGTCAACTGCTTACTTTCGGGATAAGCTCGCTTTACACGGCCACCAAATAACGACTTTCGTTTTGGTGTTGGTGCTGCTTCCTCTGACCGGGCAGGCACAGTTGTTCCGTTGGGCAAAGCAACACAATCCCAACTATGACGATCGAAAGTTCACGTACGGTTTTAGTATTGGTTTGCACACTTCATCGTATCAAGTAAAATATTCCGACAAGTTTGTGACGCACAAGTTTGATACGGTGCATTCGGTGCAGCCGGTTTTTTTGCCCGGTTTTTCGTTGGGCTTTTTGATCAACTATCGGCTTACTGAGTTCCTCGATTTCCGGGTGATGCCTAAGGCAGGATTTTATGCACATAAGCTGTACTACTATTATACCAATGCACCTACGCAGTCGCAGTTGGTGGAGACCACGTTGGTGGAATTTCCGTTGCTGCTCAAGTACAAATCGGTGCGCAGGGGCAACGTGCGCATGTACATGCTGGGTGGGATTACGCCCGCGTTCGAAGCTTCGGGCAAAAACGATATTGGCAATTCATCGGCAGGCATTTCTATTCAGAAAAGAAATTTGAGCCTTGATATGGGGTTCGGTTTTGATTTTTATTTTCCGTTGTTCAAGCTCTCGCAAGAAATCCGTTTCTCGCGCGGCATTGCAGACATGCTCGGCTCTCAGCACACCATCTATCAAGACCCGATCAAACGATTGAACACCAACACTATTTCTGTTTATTTTATTTTTCAATAATTTTTATGGATAAAAAAATTGCCCTCATCACGGGTGCTACTTCTGGCATTGGCGAAGCAACTGCGCGGTTGCTTGCAAAGAATAATTTTGACCTTATCCTTTGCGGAAGAAGGGAAGACCGACTGGCAGCAATAGCAAACGAGTTATCCGGCATTATAAAAGTAACTACGCTTTGTTTTGATGTAAGGGATCAAAACAAAGTGAAGGAAGCCATTCAATCTTTGCCGCAGCGATGGAAAAATATTGCGGTACTCATCAACAATGCCGGCAATGCACACGGGCTTTCGGCCATTCAGAATGGAGCGGTTGAAGACTGGGATAAGATGATCGACATTAATGTAAAGGGCTTGCTGTACGTATCGAAAGAAATTATGCCGGGCATGGTGGAACGCAAGGCAGGGCACATCATCAACATTGGGTCGATCGCAGGCAAAGAAGTGTATGCCAACGGCAACGTGTACTGTGCCAGCAAGTTTGCGGTGGACGCCATCACGCAAGGCATGCGCCTCGACATGAACCCGCACGGAATAAAAGTGACAGGCATCAACCCCGGCATGGTGGAGACTGAGTTTTCGGCAGTGCGATTCAAGGGCGATGCCGAGCGTGCCAAGAATGTGTACAAGGGATTGCAACCGTTGCACGCCACTGATATTGCTGACGTGATTTTATTTTCACTCACTCGCCCAAGCCATGTAGTGATTGCCGACATGACTGTCTTTCCGGTGGCGCAGGCCAGTGCCACGGTGGTGAAGCGAGACGTTTAAGGCGTCAAGACACCTTTGAGGTGCAGACGCCTGCGTACGATAGTGCGTACGATTTCATAAAACTTTTTCTTGGCGGGCGGCATCGTAAACTAAAAACCATGAGAAAATTATTTGTGTTTGCCTTCAGTATATTGTGGTGGGGTGCGTACGCGCAGGAAACTATGCAACTGGCCATGGAAAAACGTGCCGGTGAAATGCACCGTGTGATCGGACTCAACGATAGGAGCAATAGCGGAAGTTTGTGAAAGAGAATTACGGCCAAACATTGATCGATCGGCCGATGCAAGCAAAGGTGGTGGAGAGCGACAATTCAGGAGGATCGTCAGAGCAAAAAGAAAGCGTCAACAACCTTGAAGGGAAAGTAAATATGTTCGAGCGGTTGCACGATGATCTTCATCCGAAAGTTTTTTTTCATTGGCAATCGCAAAGGGCAATTTGGTGGTGTCTTTCTTTTCGGCTTGCTGTTGCGCTAATACCGGGGTGCAAAGTGTGAATGCCAGCGCGGTGACTGTTATGCTAACGTAGTTTTTGAATGGGGATGTGGCTTTCATTAAAGTCTAATAAATTATTTTTTTTTGGGATCGAGCCTATGGCAAAGCCCGAAAGTTACCGATCAATTCTGGAAATATTTTTGGAGAGGAAGATGAGATTGATCAGAGGGCAATCAGTTGTTTGAAAAGAGTATGGCAATACTGGAATGCAATACACCACTTAATATCCTACTCCCTGTTCTGTAAAGGCGTAAGGCAAATACTTATCAGTGCGGTTTTGAGGCAAATCGATCATCACAATTTGTGATGATGAACTTTTTTGAAGTGCATCTACTTGGTGCTTTATCATTTTGTATTCAAGTGGCTTGAGTTGAAACATAAAATCTTCGGGAAACGCTCAATGTTCCGCTTTACAGCTTGGTTTAAAGCCCCTTGTTTCAACTTTGTAAAGAGTAGCTAAATCAAAATCCAACATTACACATCTTAATGACTTTTATGCTGGTTACTTTCCGATACAAAACTTCGAGAAAATATTCGCCAGCAAATCATCGGTGGTCACCTGCCCGGTGATCTCGCCAAGAAAATGCAGTGCCTGACGGATGTCCATCGCCAAGAAGTCGCCCGTGATGCCCGAGCCCATCCCCACCAGCACCCTGCTCAGTGCTTCATCCGTTTGCTTCAGGCTTTGGTAGTGGCGCAGGTTGGTGACGAGCACATCGCCCTGCTTTACTTCGTTGATTTGAAAATGAGAAAGTATTTTCTCTTTTAAAAGTTGAACGTTTCTCTTTTCTGATGCAGAGATCAAAATAAAACCATCGGCCTCCAGTTGCTTCAGCAATTCAGGATTGGCCTGATCCATTTTATTGCCAACCTTCAGAAAAGGCACATTTAATTTTTTGATTTCACTTTCTTCATGATGGATTTCTTCGAGCGTGGATTTCGACAAATCAAAAAGGTAAAGGATGAGCGAAGCCTTGCGCAAACTCTCGCGAGTGCGCTCCACACCGATGGCTTCTACCACATCAGAAGTTTCGCGCAAGCCGGCCGTATCCATAAAGCGGAAGCTGATGCCGCCCAACATCATTTCGTCTTCGATCACATCGCGGGTGGTGCCAGGTATTTCTGATACGATGGCCTTCTCTTCGTTGAGCAGCGCGTTGAGCAGCGTGGACTTCCCCACGTTGGGCTTGCCGGCAATGACCGTGGGCACACCGTTCTTGATCACATTTCCTTGATCGAATGATTGAATGAGAGAATGCAGGAATGATTGGATGCGTAGGATCAATATTTTCAAATCATCGCGCTTGGCAAATTCCACATCTTCTTCTCCAAAGTCAAGTTCGAGTTCGATCAGCGAAGCAAAATGGATCAGCTCTTCACGCAAGTGCTGTATTTCTTTCGAGAAGCCACCACGCATCTGGTTCAATGCGGCTTGCCGGGCATTGTCGGTTTCTGCCGTGATGATGTCGGCCACGGCTTCGGCTTGGGCTAAATCGAAACGGCCGTTGAGAAACGCACGCTTGGTAAACTCGCCCGGGGTTGCCAGGCGTGCGCCATGATTGAGCAATGTTTTAATGATCTCCTTGACGATGACGGGAGAGCCGTGGCATGAAATCTCTACAGCATTTTCTTTGGTGAATGAATGGGGTTCTTTAAAAACAGAAACCAGCACTTCGTCAATATTTTTTTGGCCATCATGGAGAGTCCCAAAATGAATGGTATGAGAAGGCTGTGCCGTTAACTTTTTTCCATTAAAAACTTTTTGTGCGATGGCGATGCAATCTTTTCCCGAAAGGCGGATCACCGCAATGGCGCTCATGCCTTGTGCAGTGGCCAAGGCCACGATGGTTTCATCAAAAGAGTTCAAGATTATAAATTAAGAAAGTAAAGGTAAAGTTTATCGGACAATGAGAACGGGGATTTTTACCCGGTGCCGCACCACATCTACGGTGGTTCCGAAGATCAAATCTTTTGCCCAGTGGTGGCCGTGTGCGCCCATCACCAGCAAGTCGGCATCGAAGACATTTACAATTTCGGGAATGGTGCGCCTCGGGTTGCCATACCCAACTTTTATTTTTACATGGTAGCCTAACTGTTGCAATTGGTCAGAATAATTCTTTAGCCCCAAGGCATCTTCATCCGCCTCGCGGTCGGCAATCTCACTACCGTACCACATGGCTCCGGCTGTTTCTACAATGTGCAATAAAATATAAGACGCGCCTCGGCCACCTTGTGCTATCGCGCTTTGAATCGTTTTGGAATCCACCGAACTGAAATCAATAGTGATGGCAATTCTTTTATACTCTGGCGCAACAAGCATACTCAAATCAGTAGCCTTGCCGTGCGGGATAATGTTTTGCTCTTGCCTGCGTTGGTCGAGCAACGGCTTGAAGGCAATGTACAGCAACAAAGTGCCCGTGGCTAAGCACACCGGGATTACAAAAGTCCAAATCATCCAGGCATGATCACCACTGTTGGTGAGCCACTGGTTTATTTCTTGCACGACCAATTTTACGTTGAGCGAAATGATGATCACAGCGATTGCCCACGCACAAACCTTCATCCAATTTTTGATCACAAACACCCCCATCTTTTCTTTGTCGCTGGTGAGGTGGATGAGCGGGATGACGGCAAAGCCGAGTTGCAAACTCAGCACCACCTGGCTGAACACGAGCAGCGCGCCTGTTTTTTCTTCGCCATAATAAATGATGACAAAGTAAGCGGGCGTGATGGCAATCAACCGCGTGATGAGTCTTCTGAGCCACGGGGCAATGCGCAAATTCAAATACCCTTCCATTACTACTTGTCCGGCCAGCGTGCCAGTGATGGTAGAGCTTTGCCCTGCGGCCACCAAGGCCACTCCAAAAAGTATAGGAGCCCACTCGGTGCCGGCCAGTGGGGCAAGGAATTTGTAGGCATCCTGGATGTCGGAAACTTCGTAGAGGCCCGCACGAAAAAATGTAGAAGCGGCTAAAATTAATATGGCCGAGTTGACAAAGAAGGCTGCGTTGAGCGCGATGGTAGAATCGATGAGGTTGTACTTGATGGCCGACCAAATTCCTTTTTCGCTCGTGTCGAACCTGCGCGTTTGCACCAACGAAGAATGCAAGTAGAGATTGTGCGGCATCACCGTTGCGCCAATGATGCCGATGGCAATGTACAAGGCTTCATCCGAGGGGAGGGAAGGGATAAATCCTTTTACCAACTCGCCCACATCGGGCTTGGCCCAAATCATCTCCATCAAAAAAGAAATCCCGATGATGGCCACCAACGCGATGATGAACGCTTCGATCTTGCGCATGCCATAACTCTGCAAAACCAACAGTAGCAGGGTGTCCAGCACGGTGAGGCTTACACCCCAAATCAGCGAGAGCCCAAATAAAAGTTTTAAGCCAATGGCCATGCCGAGCACTTCGGCCAGGTCGCAGGCAGCGATGGCAATTTCGGCCAGCACCCACAAACAAAAATTGACAACGGGATGGTACGTGGTGCGCGAAGCCTGCGCCAAGTCAAGTTGGCGGACTATACCGAGGCGTGCGCTTAGGCTTTGTAAGAGCAGCGCCATCAGGTTGGACATGAACAGTACCCAGATGAGGGCGTAGCCAAACTTGCTGCCGCCCGCAATGTCGGTGGCCCAGTTGCCGGGATCCATATAGCCAACACTCACAAGGTATGCCGGGCCAAGAAATGCCAATAGCTTTCTCCAGCCACGGTGGCTGGTGGCATCGATCGAAGCGTGCACTTCGCTCAAAGATTTTCGAGGTGCTGGGGCTCCGTTCATTATTCAGTGACTAAAATATTCTTTGAAACTTCTTTCGAAAGAAAAACTTTCTGGCCGTCAAGCAGCACTTCCAATGATTCATCATAAGTTTCGCGGGCAAGGATTTTTATTTTCTTTCCGGGGCGTGCGCCAATTTTGTCCAGCAGTTTTAATAAGGCAGAATCTGAATCTTTCACCGCGGTGATCACGGCAAGTCTGCCTTCTTTCAGTTGATCGCAGGCAATGGCGTGTTGTTGTTGCAGCTTGCCTTTGCTGTCGGGGATGGGGTCGCCATGCGGGTCGGTTTTTGGAAAGCTGAGAAACTCGTCCAATTTTTCGATCAACCTTTTGGATTGGATGTGTTCCAGTTGCTCGGCCACTTCGTGCACTTCGTCCCACGCGAAGCCCAACGTTTGCACCAAGAAAGTTTCCCACAGCCGGTGCTTGCGGATGACGGTGAGTGCTTCGGCTTTGCCTTTGGCAGTGAGGTTGGCTCCGTAATATTTTTGGTAGGAGATAAATTTTTTAGCCGCCAGTTTTTTTACCATGTCGGTAGCCGAAGCGGGTTTGGTGCTCATGGCCTGCGCCAACGCATTGGTGAGGACTGGCTGTGTTCCCGCTTCTGATATTCGGTAGATGGCTTTGAGGTAGTTCTCTTCGGTAAAACTGGGCATAGGTTAATTCAATCTCAATTGTTGTTGGGACAAAGTTAAAAATTTAGATGAGTCTAAAAAATATTTTATTTCGAATCAAGGAATTAGACCGTAAAAGAACTTACAAATTGTTGATTAAATTGCTTGAGGCCTGTTCAAAAAAAACAACTCAACTATGAATTTAATAGTTATCCTCGCATTCCTTTCTTTGCAATCCATTTCGGACAAGGAGCCTACGCCAAAAACAAGGCACATCGACAGCCTTGAAAAAATAAGTAGAACATTTTGGTACAGCAACAGGGACAGTGCGATCTACTACCTTATTGAAACGCTGCGACTCTCCAAGGAGGTGAATTACTTAAAAGGTGAAGCTAATGCTTTGAAAGGCCTGGGCTTTCTCTCGCGATCCAATGCAGAGAAACTGCAATATTATATTCGGGCACTCGAAATTCGTCAGGGTATAAAAGATTCAATCGGCATAGGTGCTTCTTTGTTGGATATTGGTACAGTCTATGGAAATATAAATGAACCAGAAAAACAGGCGGATTATTTCAGCCGCTCATTTGAAATCAGAAAAAAAATAAACGACTATGGGGGCATTGCCATTTGCCTAATCAATTTTGGAAAAATGGATGAAGAGAAAAATAATTTCAGTGATGCGTTAAAAAAATACAAAGAGGCGCTGCACTACAGACTATTAGCGGGTGAGCTTAACGGGATTGCCTATGCACACATTAACATTGCCCAAGCAAACTTGTTTTTAACGCAATACGATAGTGCCATTTATTACAGCAACTTGGCCCAGGCCGAATTTATACGGGCTAACAATAAAAAAGATCAATTGCAGTGGACTACTTGGGTTCGTAGTAAATGTTATTTGGCAAGAGGACTATCCAATAAAGCGTTAGAAGAACTGAAGAGCCTTGAAAATAGTGCAGGCAAGTTGTGGCTTCAAAATACCCAACTGATGGCCATTACTTACGAGGCTAAGGCTGATTTTAAGCAGGCTTTTGCCTATCAAAAAAATTGGGTTCAACAAAATGACGAGTTGCTGAGAGAAGCCAACGATAAACCTGCGCTCGA
>JAYWDN010000134.1:0-3397 GCA_043780615.1 Bacteroidota bacterium
CCATTGTATTCCAATAGCCGCTCCTTCACCGAAACATTTTTTACTAGGTCGCTAAGGCTCTCATTGTGATTGCTATTTTTCTCATCGTTTACCTTCACGCCATTCTTTTCGTAGAAAACCATTTTCTTCTCGATGAGACTTACATTGTCGTTATAGATTTTTTGATAATTTTTGCGATAGCCTTCAATGTAATTTTCTACTACGTTGCCCACTGCTTTGGTATATTTTCCTGAAGTGAGCTCTGTATCGATAGTAACTTTTTCTAACCCTTCACGGAAGGGTTCTTCGTTCAAATTGTCGCGCAAAATGGTGAGGTTGACGGACACTAATTTTTTGAGCGAGTGATTTTTACTTTCAAAATTATCCAGCACAAAACGATTCCTTTTTTTCAACTCATCGGCTAGGTAAGCGGATTTGAAATCCGCCTTTGCTTCTTCGCGCTCGTAGGCGTAGAAGGGCTCTTCATACTCATTGTTTTTAAATTGATAAACTGCGATCGCCTCATAGGCCCAGCGCGAAGCCATGCAGTCGGCTACGATGGGCACTTTGCCTTTGGTGCTGATCATGTTGTTCAGCTTATCAAAAGGGAAGAGCAGGCCGCTCAAGATCATTTGTGGGATCAGCAGCAGCGGGATCATCACATAAACGGTAACGGCCGAGTTGAAGGCAGAAGAAATATTGAGCCCCAACACGTTGGCAAAACAAGCGGTAGAAAAAAGCACCAGCCACATGGCGAAGGTCATGCCGTGGATTTCCAAAATCAAATTGCCAACGATGACGAAAGTCAATGTTTGGATGGCGGACATCAGGAAAAGGATATTCAACTTTGAAACCAAATAACTGTTCCAACTCAGGTTCAAAAATGATTCGCGTTTCAAAATTTTTCGATCGCGGATGATTTCCTCGGCACTTACTGTAAGCCCCATGAAGAGCGCTACAATAATCGCCATCAGCAAGTAGGCGGGGAAATTATCATTGAAACGGAAAATATATTCCTTGCCGCCCGGTGCGCTTTTGTATTTGATAATGAACGCGAGGATGATGGCGAGCAAGGGTGCCTCCAGCAAGTTGATGAGCAAATATTGTTTGTTGCTCATCTTGGCCAAGAAATCGCGGGCCGTGAAGATCACGGTTTGCTTCAACCGACTTGGAATACGCAACGTGCTGGGAGGCGTTTCTTTTACATCCTCTACTTTGTTTACCTTAAATCGCTTCAGGTACATTTCGTGCCATTGCGGTGGCGTCACTTTTCGTTTCGTGGTGGGCTGCCCGTATTCGTCCACCACTTTTGATTCGATGATGTTGAAGATCTGCTCAGGGTTTACATTGCCGCAGGTTTCGCATTGGCCACGGTTGCGATCCACTTGCAGCGTAGCTTTTTTGAAGTAGGTGACGGCTTCCACCGGAGAACTATAGTAGGCGGGGAATCCACCCGTGTCCATGATGATCATCTTGTCAAACATTTTGTATATGTCTGACGAGGGCTGGTGGATCACCACGAAAATAAGTTTGCCTTTGAGTGAAAGTTCTTTCAGTAAATCGATGACATTCTCTGAATCGCGGGAGGAGAGGCCCGAAGTAGGTTCGTCCAAAAATAAAATCGCAGGTTCACGAATTAATTCTAATGCAATGTTTAGACGCTTGCGCTGCCCACCGCTAATTTTTTTGTCAAGCACGCTGCCCACAGTCAAATCTTTGCGCTGGTCGAGACCCAGGTTTCCAAGGGTGCTCATCACACGCTCATGCAGTTGCTGCTCGGTGAAATGCGAGAAGCAAAGCTTGGCGTTGTAGTACAAGTTTTGGTAAACGGTGAGTTCTTCAATCAGCAGATCATCTTGCGACACAAAGCCGATCACGCCTTCAATTTTATTTTTTTCAGTATGGATGTTGAACCCATTGATTTTTATTTCGCCTTTCGATGGTTTTTCCAATCCCGCCAAAGTGAGCAAAAGTGTTGTCTTGCCGGCACCGCTCGCGCCCATGATGCCGATGAGTTTGCCGGGCCCCTCAGAGATGACCACATCGCGCAAGCCAATGGCTCCGTTGGGGAATTTGAATTCTTCTACATTGGCGTTGAAGGAGAGCTTAGTGGTTTTTATTTCTTCGTTGAAGTGCGCCACCAAGTCGCTGTAGTAAAGGGCATCGCCCGCTTGTGTTTTGATGGTGCTTCCGTGCGAGAACAAATACACTTTGTTTGGCTGCATGATAAACCCGTTCAGCACATTGGATTGCTCGCCCAAGTATTTCGTGAAGTACATGTCCACGCTGTTCACCCGCATAAAAATCAATTGACCTTCGATGTGCGCGTGTGAATGCTTTTGGTTTTCGGCCGATTTTGTCTCGAGCGAGTTCACCAACAGGATGTCTTTAAAATTTAAAGGAACTACCTCTTGCGCGATGATAAAGGTCTCTACCAGTTTATATTCTTCTTGTCCGATATTAAAAACGGTAGAGACCGTGTTGATGATCTCGATGCGCTGTGGTGTAAAATTTTTGTCGGAGCCAATCAACTCCAGCAATTTGGTGAGCACCACTACCTTTTGTTTTTGGGTAAGGGTCTTGTTTATTTTTTTGCAGATGCCCAGCGTTTTCACGGAGTCTTTCACTGAAGTGAGCTTGTTCTTATCACCTTCGGCAATGCCTTGTTTGGTGTAGGCCGAATACTCATCGTACAGCGCGAGGTATTCTTTCACGCTGTCTTGATCGAGTTCTTGTTGAAAGAAATTGATGACAAACTGGCGCTCGTTTTCGGTAACACCACCGTCTTGCTTGGTGATGATAGCAAACAGTTGCGTAAGCGCCTTTAGGATTTCCTCACTCATTTGTTCACGTTAAAAGTAAATCGTTAAAAGTTAATTAGGTGATTCGCTGTTTACGATTAACCATTAACTAATAACCATTAACATTTAGTAGGTTTTGAATTCAAACGGGATCTCTACCAACTCTGAAAACTCTTGCCCGGCTTCTTCCATGTCTTCATCATCGTCATGAAAGTACCAGAGGATCTTCATGTTTTTGATCTCTTCGAGTGCCGAGAGCACATCCAAGATCAATTTTGATGAAGCGGTATTGAAATATTCCAACTTCAACACAAATTCGGTAGCGGCATTGGCATCTTTGGCGTAATTGCCGATCCACTCCAGCACTGGGCGATAAAACTCGGCCGAATCTTCGGGCAACGAACGTCCACTGATTTCAAATATGCCGTTCTTTTTATCGAGGAGGATGGAGGGCGTATCTTCGGTCCCTTTCAGATTGAGGATTTCCATGATTGGTTCAGTTTATATTTTTTTTGATTTACTCTTTTTCACGTGTGATATTGACCTTGAGGCAAAAGAAATCGTATTCGTTGTCCATGCTGGCAAAAGTGAATTCCAATTTCTCGCCCGACTTGCGC
>JAYWDN010000135.1:0-9603 GCA_043780615.1 Bacteroidota bacterium
TTGCCTTTTCGCACTTTCACCAATTGCTCTTGGGGCGACAAGCTGGCCTTTGCCAATGCTTCAAAACCGGTGCTCTTTTTTTCAGCCATGATTACGGTAACGGATTAAACGGGTCTGTTCGTCAATAATTTCAAGGTGTATTTCAAAATAAGTGGGTGGCAGCAGCGAAGGGATTTTTTCAGGCCACTCTACCAAACATAAATCTCCCGATTCAAAATATTCATCCGTGCCGATGTCGTACGCTTCCATTTCGTTTTTGATCCGATAAAAATCAAAATGATAGACTGTGCCTCTGTTGCTTCGGTATTCGTTCACAATGGAAAACGTGGGGCTTGCCACCGTTTCGTTGGTACTCAGTTCGGCCATCACAGCTTTCACCAGCGTGGTTTTGCCCGCGCCCATTGCGCCTTGTAATGCCCACACCAGATTGTCTTTGCCCGCCTTCAATATTTTTTTTGCAACGGTGCTGATTTCCTTTTCAGAATAAGCAACGGCATGGTCAACGATGGCGAGGTCAGGCATTCTTCGAAGATAATGAAATTATAGGGATAATCATTTCTTCCAGGCTCACCCCACCGTGTTGAAACGTGTCTTTATAGAAATTCACATAATAATTATAGTTGTTGGGGTACGCAAAAAATTGATCTTCGATGGCGAAGACGTACGAAGTAGAAACATTCTGCTTGGGCAAATAAAACCGTTCGGGCTTCAATGCTTCCATCACTTTATCGCCTTCGTAGCCGAGATTTTTTCCTTGCTTGTAGCGCAGGTTGGAGTTCACCGTTTTGTCGCCTACAATTTTGAACGGACGCTTCACGCGAATGGTGCCGTGGTCGGTGGTGATGATCACGCGCATTTTTTTCTCCGCTATTTTTTTGAGAATTTCCAGCAAAGGCGAATGAATAAACCACGATTTGGTGATGGAGCGATAGGCGGCCTCATCGGGCGCAAGCTCGCGGATCATGGCCATGTCGGTGCGCGCGTGTGAGAGCATGTCCACAAAATTATAAACGATTACATTGAGCGCATTGCCAAAAAGATTGTTCACCGAGTCGGCAAGGTCACGGCCTTCTTCCAATTGTTTGATTTTATTGTAAGAAAATTTGATGTTGAGGTTGTTGCGCTTGAGTTGGTGTTCCAAAAATTCTTTTTCAAATTTATTTTTGCCTTCGTCATCGTCTTCGCCCACCCATAGATCAGGATACGTTTTGGCCATGTCAGACGGCAACAGCCCAGAGAAAATGGCATTGCGCGAGTAGGCCGTGGTGGTCGGCAAAATCGAATAGTACGTTTCTTCTTTGTCAACATTAAAAAATTCGGTGAGTACTGGCTCGATGGCTTTCCATTGATCGAAGCGCAGATTGTCGATGATGAAAAGAAACGTGGGCTTCTCGGCCGACAAGCCAGGAAAAACTATCTTCTTCATCAACTGGTGCGACATTAGCGGCCGCTCTACGTTGGGGTTGTTGAGCCAGTGGTCGTAATTTTTTTTGATGAAGCGACAGAAATTTACATTGGCATCTACTTTTTGACTATCGAGTATGTCAGCCATACCGCGGTTGTCCACTTCGTCCAATTGCAATTCCCAAAACACAAGCTTCTTGTAGATGTCTGCCCACTGTTCGTGGTTCATGTTGTCGAGCAGTGCCATGCTGATCTTTCCAAATTCTTGTTGGTAGCTGAGGTTCGTCTTTTCAATCACCAATCGTTTGTTGTCCAATATTTTTTTTACAGAAAGTAAAATCTGGCTCGGGTTGATCGGCTTGATGAGGTAGTCTTCAATCTTGGCACCGATGGCTTCTTCCATGATGCGCTCTTCTTCATTTTTGGTGATCATCACCACGGGCAGGTTGGGCTTGTTGTTTTTGATCAATGCCAGTGCTTCGAGGCCGCTCATGCCGGGCATGTGCTCGTCTAGAAAAACCACATCGAAGTGGCGCGCTTCGCTCAGCTCTACTGCTTCCGATCCGTTGTTCACCGGGGTGATGTCGTAGCCGCGCTGTTGAAGAAAAAGAATGTGGGGCTTGAGCAGATCAATCTCGTCATCGGCCCAGAGAATCGTGTACCTTTGCATGCGTTATAAAAAATCTAATTTACGATTTAAACTTCAATCACCCTCACCCCGATCCCCAGAGAGAGGGCGTGCTTTTTATGAGAGGTTGCAAAAATAGGGGGAGTGAGTGACTAAATAAAAATACTGCTTGAACAAAAATAAAATCATCAACGATCCCGTGTATGGATTTATCGCCATACCGAGTGCACTTGTTTACGAACTGATTGCTCATCCGTATTTTCAACGGCTGCGGTTCATCAAACAATTGGGCGTGAGTGATTTTGTTTACCCGGGCGCGGTGCACACCCGCTTCCATCACGCGCTGGGTGCCATGCACCTGATGGGCGCGGTGCTCGAAAGCCTGCGATTAAAAAAAGTGGAAATCAGCAGTGAAGAATTTGGGGCGGCACAGATTGCCATTCTTTTGCACGACATCGGCCACGGCCCACTCTCGCACTCGCTCGAAGAAACCTTGCTGCCGGGCATTGAGCACGAAAGCCTTTCGTATTTGTTTATGAAAGCACTCAACAAAGAGTTGAACGGAGCACTCGACCTCGCCCTAAAAATTTTCCGCAACAGTTACCCACGAAAATTTTTTCATCAGTTGGTGAGCAGCCAGCTTGACATTGATCGGTTGGATTATTTAAAACGCGATAGTTTTTTCACTGGCGTGATGGAAGGCACCATCGGCATTGATCGCATCATCGCCATGCTCAATGTGCACAACGATCAATTAGTGGTAGAGGAGAAGGGTATTTTCAGCATCGAAAGTTTTTTGCAAGCGCGCAGGCTCATGTATTGGCAAGTTTATTTGCACAAGACCACCGTGAGTGCCGAACGTATGATTGTGAATTTGACAAGGCGCGCACAGTATTTGGCCTCGGCCGGTGAAAAAATAAATGCGAGCGATGCACTGCTGTTGTTTTTAAAAAATAATTTTTCGCTCAGCGAAATGGCGCATCAACCCGATGCACTCGATGCCTTTGGCCAACTGGACGACAGCGACATTTGGGGTGCAGTAAAACTTTGGCGCAACCACCCCGATGCCATACTCAGCGGCTTGTGCAGCCGCTTGTTGCAGCGCGACCTTTTCCAAATCCAGTTGACCGCCTATCCGATCAAAAAAACCCAAGTGGAAAAAGTGCGCCACGCCATCCACCGCAGCTTCGGGGTGCTGCGCAATGAGGCAACCTATCTTTTTTCGCTTGGCACGGTGAGCAACGAGGCCTACGTTTCGGGCGGGCAGCCGATCAATATCATCATGAAATCCGGAAAGGTGGTTGATATTGCAGAGGCCAGCGACTTGCCCACGATCCAGTCGATCAGCAAAATCGTGAAAAAAAATTATTTGTGTTGGCCTAAAAACTTATCTTTGTCTGAGGCACCCTAAGCGCAACGTACCGCTTTGAACATCTTATCAATTGTGCTTTTTATAAAACGGAGATTTTTTTGAACGACTGCGGTCATTTTTTTATCCTTTAATTCCAACCTGTAGCCTATGGAATTTACCGTGAACCAAGTAGCCGCCATGCTCAACGGCAAGGTGCAGGGCGATGGCAACGAAAAGATAAACATGCTGGCCAAAATCCAGGATGCAAAAAAAGGACAGATCGCATTTTTATCCAATCCTAAATACGAGCAATTCATCTACACCACATTGGCTAGCGCGGTCATTGTAAAAAAAGATTTTCAGGCACGCAAAGAAATTAGCACCATACTCATTTTGGTGGACGACCCCTACATCAGCTTCACGCTGTTGCTCGAAGAATATCATAAGTCCATCAGTTTTCAAAAAACGGGTGTTGAGGAACCGAGTTTTATCGGCAGCAATTCTTCGGTTGGAAAAAATATTTATCGTGGTGCGTTTTCGTATATCGGCAGTAATGTGAAAATTGGCGACAACGTAAAAATTTATCCGCACGTGTTTGTGGGCGACAACGTGAGCGTAGGCGACAACACCACTTTGCACGCCAACGTAAAACTTTATGCCGATACCAAAGTGGGCAGCAATTGTGTGATCCACTCGGGCACAGTGATTGGCAGCGATGGTTTTGGTTTTGCACCACAAGCCGATGGCTCGTACAAAACCATCCCTCAACTGGGCAATGTGATCATCGAAGACAATGTGGCCATTGGCGCCAACACGGTGATCGACTGCGCGACACTTTATGGCGACTCCACGATCATCCGGCAGGGCGTGAAACTCGACAACCTCATCCAAGTGGCGCACAATGTAGAGATTGGAAAGAACACCGTGATCGCAGCGCAGACGGGCATTTCGGGGTCTTCTAAAATCGGAGAGAGCAATATGATCGGTGGTCAGGTAGGAATTGCCGGACACTTGGTGATTGCCAACAACACGGGTATTGGTGCACAAGCAGGCATTGGTAAATCGATCAAAGAGGAGGGGCAAAAAATTATTGGCTCTCCATCTTTTGATGTGAAAGAATATTTCAAAGCGTATGCGGTGTTTAAGCGCCTGCCCGATCTTAACGACCGCCTGCGCGAATTAGAAAAGAAGATGATGCAACTTAACCTCTCGCTCGAATCGCACACAGAGAATGTGGAAGGCGATGAGTGAACTTAAGGGCATCTCTAAAACCTTCCTTTTGACCACCTCAACTTATCACCCTTCTCCAGAAGAGAAGGGTACAAGGAGTTTTTAGTAGGTGGATGTACTTTACCATTCTCCGCAAATTATGCGGTAAATATAAAGGGATGTGCGGAGATTAGTAAGTTATTCTCCGCAAATTATGCGGATATTAGTTGTATTAATCTCCGCATGAAAATATAATCTAATTGCGCTTGATCATTGTTGAATGCAGGACTTTTAAGTTCCACTTCTTTTTCTCTCTTTCCAACACCACCGTTTCCAGCCAATGTATCGTTGCTTGTTTGCCCTCTCTCATAATCTCCGAATGAAGATTATAAGCAGCCCAAGCAGTATTGTTATTAACTTTTGTTTTGATAAAATCAATGGTATTGACTCGTTTAAAATCTTTAGCTGTATTTCGTTTAATTGCTTTGCGGATAAGCGTATCCAAATTCCAAACCTGGCCGTACTCGAAAAGCAAAACATCGGCACTGCAATATTTTTTTAGCGCTACCGAATCGCGGTTTGATAGTGCTTCAAATACATGGTTAATTGTCTGTTGTACTTGTTGGCTATCTGTTAGCTTCTCTTGTGCCTTTACAGATAATATTGAACTAAAAAAAATGGTAACAATCAGTAGATTTCTCATCATATTATTTTAAGGGTTGTTAAAGTAGGCTTTGACAAGCTCAGCCTGACAATTATAACGGGATATTCCCATGCTTCTTCTTGGGCAACACCGCCACTTTGTTTTCCAACATCTGAAAAGCCTTGATCAATTTCTCGCGGGTTTGGTCTGGGAAAATAACTTCATCGATATAACCCCGATGTGCAGCCCGATACGGATTGGCAAACTTTTTTTGATACTCCTCCACCTTCTCAGCTAATTTGGCCTCCTTGTCTGTCGCTTCGCTGATTTCTTTTTTGAAAATAATTTCGGCTGCGCCCTTGGCACCCATTACCGCGATTTCTGCAGTAGGCCAGGCGTAATTTAAATCGGCACCAATGTGTTTGCTGTTCATCACATCGTACGCGCCACCGTAGGCTTTGCGTGTGATCACCGTTACGCGCGGCACGGTGGCTTCGCTAAAGGCATACAACAATTTTGCTCCGTTGGTGATGATCGCATTCCATTCTTGATCGGTGCCTGGCAAAAAACCGGGCACATCTTCCAACACCAGCAACGGAATATTAAAACAATCGCAGAAGCGCACAAAGCGCGCGGCCTTCACACTGCTATCAATGTCCAACACACCGGCCAACGATGCGGGCTGATTGCCCACAATGCCAATGCTTCTTCCCGCCAATCGCGCAAAGCCCACCACAATATTTTCAGCGAAATTTTTATGCACTTCAAAAAAAGTATTTTCATCTGCAATGCCGTTGATTACTTCGCGCATATCATACGGTTGATTGGGGTTGGCGGGGATGATGTCATTTAAAACTCCGCGCTTCTCATCGCCCAGCGAGTAGGGCAAACGAGGTGCATCTTCTTCACAATTTTGTGGAATGTAGCTGAACAGTTTTTTTATATCGTTGATGCATTCGGCTTCGTTCGCGCAAGCAAAATGGGTCACACCGCTTTTCATACTGTGGGTGGATGCTCCCCCCAATTCTTCGGCAGTAACATTTTCATGCGTCACGGTTTTCACCACGTTTGGCCCCGTCACAAACATGAACGAAGTGTTTTCCACCATAAAAATAAAATCGGTCATGGCCGGAGAATACACGGCACCGCCAGCGCAGGGCCCCATGATGGCCGAGAGCTGCGGCACCACACCCGAGGCCATCACGTTGCGGTAAAAAATATCGGCATAGCCGCCCAATGAAACCACACCTTCTTGGATGCGCGCTCCACCCGAGTCATTGAGGCCAATCAATGGTGCTCCGTTCTTCATGGCGAGTTCCATGACTTTAACTATTTTTTCGGCATGGGTTTCAGAAAGCGACCCGCCAAACACCGTGAAGTCTTGCGAGAACACATAAACCAAACGGCCCGTGATGGTGCCGTAGCCGGTGATCACGCCATCGCCCAGGTAATATTCTTTGTCGAGGCCAAAGTCTTTGCTGCGGTGCATCACAAACTTGCCAAGTTCTTCAAACGAACCTTCGTCAACTAAAAGTTCGACACGTTCGCGCGCGGTGAGTTTGCCTTTGGCGTGTTGCTGTTCAATCCGCTTTGCGCCACCACCCAAAAGGGCTTCCGCGTTTTTGCGTTTTAGCTCGCTAAATTTTTCTTGGGTGGCTTTGTCTTTGGGTTCCATAAGGTATTGTAGTGCCGAAAGATAGCAGAAATAGAATTTAGAATTTAGAAGATAGAATGTGGAATTTAGGGTTATCATTGGGAAGGGTGAGCGAATTAATTTAGAGATGAAAAAAACAGCGATCATCGACATGGGCAGCAATACCTTTCATTTGCTGGTCGTGCAATGCCACAGCAATCACTTTGAATTTTTGCTTCGCGAAAAACTGGCCGTGCGCATTGGTGTGGGCGGCATTAACCAAGATGTCATCACCGAAGCTGCGATGCAGCGCGCGATTGAAGCCATGCAGTATTTCAAAAATAAAATTGATGAATTCGGCATCCATGAGGTGTTGGCCTTTGGTACAAGTGCGCTGCGCAATGCGACCAATGGGCAAGCAGTGATCAGAAAAATTAAAGAAGCCACAGGAATAAAAACCAAAATTATTTCGGGCAATGACGAGGCGCGCTATATCTATGAAGGTGTGAACCTTGCCTTAAAACTTGGAGAAGAGAAGGCGTTGATTATGGATATTGGTGGTGGCAGTGTGGAGTTCATCATCGGTAACGGCCAAGAAGTTTTTTGGAAACAAAGTGTGGAGATGGGCGGACAACGGCTGTTGGAAAGATTTCAAAAGCACGACCCGATCCTTCCATTAGAAATAAATACACTCGATTCTTTTTTCAATGAAAAACTTTCCACGCTCGCTGAGGCCATGCGTTTACATCGACCCAAAATTTTAATTGGCTCTTCGGGCACGTTTGATACGCTGAGTGATATTTATTGCCATCAACAAAACATTGAGCTAAAAGAAACTCCCGAGACGCCACTCACTCTTGCTGCGTTTGAAAAAATATGCCTTGCGCTGATCTCAAAAGACCGTGCTCAGCGAATGCAAATCCCAGGTATGATTGAAATGCGCGTGGACATGATTGTGGTGGCCTGCTGCCTGATAAAATTTGTTACCGACCAATTTGCATTTGACCGTATTCGCGTTTCATCGTACTCGTTAAAGGAAGGAGTGCTGGCTTCGCTGATGAAATCAACTCAGCATTAACGGCTCCTCACCTTCAGCGTCACGCCCTCAGTTGCAATCACCTCAACGGCTTCACCCTTGTGAACGTACTCACCGCGTGTGAAGGCATCGTACACTTGGTCATCGATCATCACTTTGCCGCTCGGCCTTAGCACCGTATAGGCAGTTCCGGTTTTACCAATTAATTCTTTGGAGGAAACATTCACCGAATACCCTTGCGCGCTTTCTTGCGTGTCGGTAAGTGCCATTCTTTTGAAGGCTTTTGTTTGAGTGAGTTTGGTACCACCAAAGAACAAGAGCAGCACCCCGCCCGTCAGTCCGCCCACGGCCGCCAGTGTTGCCCTCACAATGTCGCCCATCGGCACAAATTCAAAATTGAAAAAGTCGTTGTTGAGCATGATGAGGATGAGCGACACGATGGTGAGCGTGATACCTGCCACGCCTGCCACACCAAAGCCGGGGATGATAAATATTTCGGCAATCAGCAAAATAATGCCGACCATCAGCGCAATGATCTCCCAATATTCGGCAAGACCATTTAAATAATAGGGAACAAGATAAAGTACAATGGCAAGGAGTGCAGCCGCAAGGGGGAACACCGCCCCTGGTGTTTGCAGTTCAAAATAAATCCCACCAATGATCAGCAAGATCAGCAGGCCGCTGATGAACGGGTTGAGGAAAAAAGAAATGATTTTTTCGGGGGTGCCAAGTTTAAAATGATCGAGCTCGTAGTTTTCGATTTTGTTGCGCTTCAAAATTTCTTCGATCGAGTTGACCTTCGCTTCGCAATAGTGGTATTTGATGGCTTCGTTGGTGGTGAACGTAATGACCTTGCCTGCTTGCTTGATGCTGTCAATGACCACGCGCTCGTCCACCATGCCTTCGGCAATGCGTGGGTCGCGATGATTTTCTTCGGCCGTTGAGCGCATGATTGAGCGCATGTACGATTGGTATTTGTCGGGTGCCGCCTTGCCATCGCCTTCCACCACGGTGGCCGCGCCAATGCTCGCCCCGGGCGACATATAAATGCTATCGCACGCAATCGAAATCAAAGCCCCTGCCGAAGCCGCATCGGAATTGATAAAAACCCAAACCGGTTTTTTGAACCCCATGAGCTGATCCACAATTTCTTTGGCGTCCGTTAGCACGCCACCGTACGTGTCCATGTCAACAATCACATAGTCGGCCTTCGTTTGCTCCGCATGTTCGATGGCCAATTTCACATACCGCAGCATACGCGGGTCAATCTCCGCTTTGATGTCCATCACCATCACCTTAGCTTTGGTGGTGTGAGCATTGGTCTTTTGGGCAAGCGCGCCAAGGGTCACCAAGAAGAAAAGAGAACCAAAAAGTAGTTTTCGCATCATCGCAATCAATTGTATTTTTGTATAAAGATAGATATATGGAAGGGAACTTTAGAAGAAGCTGCGAGCTGCGAGCTGCAAGCTGCAAGCAAATTTGCAACAAGCAACTCATCACTCATGGTTTGAAGTCATGGAAAATAATTTTGGCGATGAGTTTATTCGCGGCCACAAGCAGCTCACCGCTTGAAGCGCGCAGCTTGAAGCCTATTGACTCGTTAAGAATAGAAACGATCAACGGAAAACAATTCATCATTCATCAAGTCGATCCGAAAGAAACATTGTATTCCATTTCAAGAAAATATAGCGTGGCGGTG
>JAYWDN010000136.1:0-9467 GCA_043780615.1 Bacteroidota bacterium
ATTCCAAGGGGTTCTGTTTTAATATTCCTCAAAAAACATACCCCACTATTCACAATTGAATAAATTTGTCTGGTACTAAATCGTTTAGGACACTATTGACCAAAAATTGATAATTTTATATCCGGATAAAGTTTAAATTGAAGCAAAAATCTTTATGCAAATTGGAACTCGTATTAGACAGTTGAGGGAAATTAAGGGGTTTTCCCAACAAGTCGTTGCCGATCATTTGGGCATGGCTCAAACTAATTATCACAAGATCGAAAGTGATAAGACCCAACCCAAACTGGATCTGTTAGAAAAAATAGCCAATTTTTATAAAGTATCATTAGCAGAGCTACTATCTCCTGATAAAAATTCGGTTCACATTCAAAATAATAACCACAACCATAACGGTGTGGTTATCGGTGATACTGAATTATTTCAGCTTTTCATAAAATCAAAAGATGAAATAATAAAGTCAAAAGAAGAATTAATTGGACATCTTGAAAGAGCGCTTGAAGCAGAGAAGAAAAAATAGATGAAACCACCTATCGAACGAACGGTGCATGGAAATAATTTGAGTATCGTAGGTATCCCCAACCCTACTCATCACTCAACTTGAAATTACTCGTCACCAGCATGAGCAGCGGCCCGCTGATGAAGTGGTTGTTGAGAAAATAGAGAATAGCCGATGGGCTTGGCAGGTGGATAGCCCATTATTTTTTTCTTAGCCAAGAAACTTTTTTAATCCCGTGTTTTGGTTCCCGTTCCTTTTCCAGCTTCAATACCCAATACGAAAAAACGATCAGCAGCAGCACGGTGACTACGGCAATGACGAGTGTGTAAATGAAAAACCGTTTTGTCTTTCGCACGCGCTTTGCCCGCTCATGCAGTTTCAGCAATGCCGAGTAGTTGCGATGACGCTGCAACGTGTCGCTGTCGATCAATTGCTTGCGCAGTTTTATTTCATGCTTTGCCATCGTACTTGACCTTTACGTTAAAATTTTTTCTAAGTCTATCCAAAGCGCGGTAAGTGCGCATTTTGGCACTGCTCTCGTTGATGTCGAGAATAAAAGCAATCTCTTTAAAATCTTTGTCTTCAAAAAAACGAAGTTGCAGCACTTCCAGCATTTCGCTGGGCAACGCGCTCATCTGCTCTATCAATTGGCTGATCATTTCCTCTGAGTAGTCGTCACTTTCGTGCGCTACCAATTCGCGCAAATGCACTTCGTCAATGCTATAAATTTTATTGGCTTTCTGTTTGCGGAAATGTTTGTTCACTTCGTTGCTGGCAATGCGGTAAAACCAGGCAGAAACTGGCACGCCACGAAACTCAAATTTGGTTACGTGATCGAGTGCGATCAAAAAAGTTTGCGAACACAGATCGGCCGTGAGCTGTTCGTTGTCGGTTTGTGAATAGATAAAGTTGAAGATGCGCGCAAAATATTTTTCATAAAGCGGAGCAAACGCAGCCGGATTTTTTTTTGCCAGGTCTACAATCTCGTATTCGCTTTGAATTTCTTCCGCTGTCATTGCCAAAAGTTAATTAAAACTTACTGCGTACTACGTAGCTCAGACATTTTGATTTACAGTACCACATAGAATTGAGGCAAATAAGATTAAAAAAGTCGTCCATCCAATGAGCGAAGTAGTAGCTTTGTTTTTTGTCACTCAAAATTAAACCATGAACTGGATAGAGTACATTGGCTACGCGGGTTCGTTTCTCACTTCCATTACTTTTGTGCCACAAGTTTATAAATCGTGGCAGAGCAAAAGCGTGGGTGATCTCAGCTCATGGATGATCGTCATCCTCCTCACCAGCACAGTGCTTTGGTTAGTATATGGATTTTTAATTAGCAGCGGCCCAGTGATCGTGGCCAATACCATTGTGCTTTCCATATCAATGTTGTTGATGTATTTTAAGATCACGTTCAAAAAATAACTTGAACGGATGAAGGGGCTTGCGTTTAGTTCGCTTCGCGTGGGGCAAAAATACCGCCTCACCAATTTTGGCGATGTGAATGAATTTGTCATCGAAACTATTTTGCACAACGACTTTGCGGTGAAAGATCTTTTTACTTTAGAACGCTATCAGCTCAACGACTTAATCAAGTTTGGCAAAGGAAAAGATTTTGAGATTCGTGAAATAAGTTAATCGTTATCCGTTAAAAGTTATTAGTAAAGCAACGATTGATTAACTAATAACTTTTAACTTCTTCAAAGCCCACTCACTTGTTTGTCTTTCGGGTATTTCACTTCGTATTTGAAAACCATTTTCTTGGTTTCATTCGGTTGTAGTTTTAATTCCCACTGCAGCTTGCCCGTATCTTTGTTGAATGTGGCACCAGCCAGATCAAGGGCTGTTACTTCAATCTGACTGTTTTGCGAAACGGGGATTTGATCTTCCACCGAGATTTTTATCATTTCATTTTTGGTGTTGCGCACCGAAATTTCCCAAGCCACAGTTTCTTTTTGATTCGTGCCAATAAATTTGCGCGAGGTGAGTTCCTTTTGTTTTTCGCGTTTCACCACTATGCGCTTGTCGCGGCCCAACGAAAGCGACAATGTGTCTTTGATGTTGTTGGGGTCGATGAACGATTTTCCAGTGAATGTTCCTTCAAAGAAAATGTTGGCTTCGCCTGGCAGCAAACTCAACTCTTCCCAGCCGGTGGCTTTTGCCAACAAGAACGCATCGTTGTCGAGCTTGGGTGTCGAAGAATAGTTGTAAGCTGCTTTTAGTTCGTAGCTGCGGATGTCCACCTGCGTAGGTTGATTTGCCGATGACACAGAGTACGGCAATGAAATATCAAACTCTGTGTTGAGCGAAGTTTGAATGGTGCTCACGTAGTCAGTCATCGTAGAGGCAAGTGATTCTTCTTTTGCAAGGTCTCCGGCACCATCTGCTTTGCGCATGGCGGGCGCAGAAGCATAGGCCCTCTTATCAAAATTTTTGTAAGCAACAGGCTGATAAAAGTCTAAATACCAGGCCGCCAGTTCGGGCTTCAATCCGCTCTGATTGGGGTTGGCCGTAGAGAGTTTCAGTTTTACATTTTTCCATTCTTCACCGGTGCTTTGAAATACATTGGCTTTGTAATTTAATCGTAGTGGGCTTTTCGTGTTGATCGCACGGATGTCGTACTGTGGCACCCAGCCTGCGTTGGCTACTACATAACTGATTTCAAACTCTGCGCTCGTGGCCACATCGGCCGAAAGGCTGATCATAATCTCGCTGGTGTTGCGCTGATACAATTCATTTTGTGTGTTGAGCTGCTGCTGAAGTTTTGCTGCCAATTCGTTCTGTTTTTTTATCCGATCATCGGCTTTCATACGGGCGGCAACAATCTCGGTCATCCGCGCACGGTAAAAATCGGCCATCGCTTTGAGTTCGGCTACCGTCAGGTTTTGGTTGATGCCGCCAATCTTTTGATTGCTCTGCAACATCTGTTCTTCTTTGGTCAAAATTTCTTTTTGACTTTGCTCTACTTGTGATTGCCGTTGCAACCACTCGATTGAATCTTTTAGCGACCGCAGTGCTTTGGGCATATTCAACTCCGACAAATAATTTTGTTGGTGACTGGTGCCGAGAATAATAAAATTTCCTTTGCCCGCCACCTGAATACTTTGCGGGTCGAGCAGCGAAGTGAGGCCGCCCACAATGAGATTCGTCTTGCCGGCAGCAAGTTGCGTTTTCACTTGGCGCGTTACCTGTGCTTGACTGAGGAAGACCGTAACCTCCGTGATTTTAGAATTTGTATTTTGGTTGGTTTGGGCAACCCCATGGAAGGCAATACCCCAAGCCGCAAACAACATCAACTTTTTCATAAATTATTTTTTTATAGCTAAGATTCAAACCGGAAGTGATTTCCATAAACCAAAGATAAAATTATTTGGTGGCCCTGCTTGCACATGGAGAGCAGCAGGCTTTATTCAAGTTATCTTTCCTTCAATCTGAGGTCACTGATGTACTTGAAATCTTTCAGGTTGTGGGTATACAATGAAATCTTTTCTGTAAGGGCTGTCGCTGCTATCAATCCATCTGGTAAACTCAGTCGATGGCTCAAGGTATAATTCAGCATTAGTTGAGTAAAACATTCCCCTGTCTCTTGTGTCAGGTGGATCAGGTGCAGGTTTGCCAAGTCGTTTTTTATCTGCACGAGTTCTTTCTTGTTAAACGCCCCATACAATAACTCTCCAGCATTGGTATCGCAAAGGACTAATGGCTTCTTTTCCATGCTTGCTCCCGAAGTTGATCAGTTGTTATTTTTCTATTCTTCCACAGTCCAGCTGAAGCAAACAAATCATACTCGCGATTTTTTTTATCCACGGTCTTCTGCACCTCGATATAATCGAACTGCTTGAGCAACTCTAAAAAAAAATTCTTCCTCTTGTTGTCTTTGATGGTGAGGATAATCTTTTCCATAAATATTTTTCTTTACACCAAAGATAACTATTCCCAAAATGTGTAGCAACCATATTGAAACTGGACTAAAATTAGCGAACGAGTAAAGGATTTACAGGAGAGGTGGTTTCAAACAGTTGACATTGCATTCGGTGAGGATAACCAATAACTTTTTAGTTTTGCACTATGAACGAACCAATTTTTTCTCACGCTCAACTTAAAGATTTTGCCGATCAGGTTTTTGTAAAAATCGGTTGCTCGAAAGAGCATGCGGCATTGGCCACGGAGTCGTTGTTGCGGGCAGACCTTCGCGGCATCGATTCGCACGGAGTGGCGAGGTTGAGCGGCTATGTTAGATTGTGGGAAGCCAAGCGCGTCAACAGCCGACCCGATATAAAAATCGTGCACGAAAGCCCGAGCACGGCCGTAGTTGATGGCGATGCGGGACTTGGCTTGGTAGTTGCGCCCAAGGCCATGGACATTGCCATTGCGAAAGCAAAGCAAGCGGGCACCGGCTGGGTGGCGGTAAAAAACTCAAACCACTTTGGTATTGCCGGGCATCATGCCATGATGGCCTTGCCACACGATATGATCGGCATGGCCATGACCAACGCCAGCCCATTGGTAGCGCCCACATTTTCTGTAGAACGATTGCTCGGAACCAACCCCATCGCTATTGCCATCCCCGCCCACCAACAGCCGCCATTCGTTGCGGACTTTGCTACGACCACTGCGGCCAACGGCAAGCTTGAAATCTTGCAGCGCAAAGAACAAGAAGCACCCAGTGGCTGGATACAAAAAAAGGACGGCACACTTTCTACCAACCCGAATGAATTAAAAAATGGGGGCGCGCTGGTGCCGCTCGGCAGCGACCGCGAACATGGCAGCCACAAGGGTTTTTGTTTGGGTGCGTGGGTAGATATTTTTTCGGCTGTGCTCAGTGGTGCCAACTACGGACCGTGGGTTCCTCCGTTCGTCAGTTTTCTTGCTCCATCTGCCGACTCTGTGGGCGAAGGCATCGGTCATTTTTTTGGGGCGATGCGCATCGATGCTTTTCGGCCTGCCGATGAATTTAAAATGCACATGGACAATTGGATCAGCCGTTTCCGTTCGGCCAAAACGATTGAGGGCGAAGAGAAATTAATTATCCCGGGAGACCCCGAACGCGAATGTGAAGAAGAGCGAATGAAAAATGGAATCCCGATCAACGACAAAGTAGTGGCCGACTTGAAAGAACTTGCCGTAAAATTTGAAATTGATTTTTAGAAAGAAACAAATACACGGAACACAAACGGGGAAGTAAACACTCCGTCTGATTGTTTGTAAAGAACATCGTAAAGCCCCAAGGCATTGATAGCACTGCGCTTACCGATGGGAGTTTTATAACCAAGGCCAACAAGAAAACGATCGTAATATCTGCGCGAAGTGGAGAGGCCGTTTTGATCAAATTTGAGTGAACTGATCTTATTGTATTCTATTTGAAAAAACAATTGTTGAAAATAATATCGAGCAAACGGAGCAAAACCAATTTGATCGTAGGAAATGCCGTAGTCGGGGTAACTGTATTTTGAATAGGTAAAATTCATGCCAAGTAAGAACTCGGGCGTCACTTTGTATCCCACCGTGGGCAAGACAGAAAAATAATTGTACCGTCCATAGGCACCTGTGCCTGCGCCAAACCCGCCACCGCCCGCAAAATAAAGTTTGTCCATGATCGATTCGGAAGAACCGCCAGATTGTTTTTTGCGTGTTGAAGGATTGAACTGTGCCCAAGCCAATGTAGTGGTTAATAGTACGACCGATATAAGCGCAACCTTTTTCATGACGAATTAATTTTCTTGAATGATGAAGATGTCTTCGGTGGGTTTCTTCATCAGGTATTTTTCGCGCGCAAATTTCTCGAGCAACTCCTTGTTGGTGGTAAGTTCTTGGCGATCTTTTTCTACTTCAGTGATTTTTTCTTGATAGTACTCTTTTTCGTTTTCCAACGAGCGCAGCTTCGCGCCCATCTTGAAACGTGAAATCAAATCGTTGGAGTCGAGGAAGGTCATCCACACCAAAAAACAAATTATGGCGATGCCGTAAAAGTTGCGAAACAACGGAGGCAGTTTTTTGAGCATAGAGTTTAAAAAATGGTTTAACGAAGGTAGTAATATTTTGCCACAGATTTCACAGCTTCACACGATAACTGTTTTCCTGAAAACCTTTTGGCTCTGGTGCAAGCCCTGTAAAAAACAGAATCAGTAGGAAACAACAAATCGAAATACTTTTTGTGTTTTGCTTCCCGTAAACTGGATGAGGTAAAGGCCGCCTGCAAAAGTTGACGTGTTGAGGGTGAGTTGGCCAAGCCCGGCTGCGACAGAAAGACTTTGTTCGAAGGCCACTTCACCATTGGATTTGTAAACGATCACACGCACATTTTCATTTTCAATGCTGATCCAATCAAAATTCAATGAGCCCGCTGCGGGGTTGGGGTAGGGTGGCATCACCACATCGTCATGCGTAAGCGAGAGGCACTGTTTGTTGTTGTCAACTTCCGCATCGTTTGCCGTTGTCACCACGGCACAAATGTAGCTGAGCGACTCTGGGACAATCTGTAAGCTCAACGTTTGCACCACCGATTTGCCCGGCTGCACGACCGCTAAAATTTTTTCTTTTAATAATGCATTGCCCGCCAAGTCAATTTCTACTTCTGGATTGGTGAGCGGAATATTTCCCAAATTAAAAATAGTCACTGTTGCTTTTGATGAATTGGAAGTGGGATCGTTGGTCAATGAAAAATTCTTCATGGCCAAATCAATGTGCGGCACCACCACATTGATAATGGTGCTCACCGTATCGCTGCAGCCTAAAAGATTGCTCGCGGTAAGCAACACTTTATAATCGCCCAACGTTGTGTAAATGAAAACCGGAGAAGAAGCATTGCTCGTGGAGTGGTTGGCATCGCCAAACTGCCATTGATAAAAATTGGCGACAGAATTATTGATGAAGACAACATCGAGTGGAGCCGCACCGGCCTGCACCGAGGGTGTGAAGCTCGAAACAGGAGAGGCACTGATCATAATATTTTTTGATACGGAATAGACGCAACCGGATTTTCGGGTGGCACTCATGGTGACCGAGTAGCCACCCACATCGGGAAATAAATAACGCACGGGCGAGCCGGTATCGCTTGCCGGGCCGAAGTTCCAATTCCACGCCACACTTGGATCGACACCGCCCGGATTGCTTTCTTGAAAAGTAGTTGGATGCGCTGTGCAAGGCGCGGTCACCGTGAAATCCATGACGGGCAATATAGGGACAACAATACTTTTCGTGGTTTGATTTTTGCAACCATTGCTCCCCGTGACGGCAAGCGTTACTGGGAAACTTCCCGATGAAATAAATTTATAAATGGGATTTTGGTTTGACAGCACACTGCTTTGTATCAACCATTGGTAAGTGGAAATGCTTCCCGCAGAAGCATCGGTGAATTGTGTGTTTTGATTTACGCAAGCAGGTAAGTTTGTAAAGATTGCTTTGGGCGAAGGAAGAATGGCGATGCTTTTTTGAATGGACTTCGAGCAACCAAAGTTGGTAGTGGCCAGCAAACTCACATTGAAGTTAGTGGCTGTCAAATAAGTGTAAGCCGGATTTTTTTGGTTGGATGTTCCGTTGGCCGAATCGCCAAAGCCCCAAGCCCAAGTGGCCACATTGCTGTCGATAAGTGCGGGCGTGTTGTTGTCGAACTGTGCTGGGTAATTGGCGCACGAAAACGGGGGGGCTTCGATAACAAAGTCGGGTTGTGGATTGGTATAGACCGAAAAATTTTTAGAAAAAGAATTTTGACAGCCCGCAGCATTTGATGTGGTAAGTACTACGGCATATTGGCCATTGGTAGAAAACGTATTTGAAGGACTGGGTTGCGTTGAAGTATTTCCATCACCAAATGCCCACGAGTAACCAGTGGTGGTGCCCGAGGTAGTGTTGGTAAACGAAACGGATGAGCCCATGCAACCATTGGCGGGCGAATTGAAATTTACGGATGGCCCTTGTTGCACTGAAGGAATTGATTGGGTTGCTTGCGTGGTGCAGCCTGGGATGGACGCGGTGAGCATAATGCTTTGTGCCGCTGCCGCGGGAATCGTAAAATTCAAATTTTGATTGTTGGAGATGTTCGTTCCATTGACACTCCATTGCCAAACTGGGTTTGAACCGGCATCGAAAGTAGAAGTGTTGGCAAACAAATAATTTTGATTGGTACAAACTGGAGCTGCAGCCGGCAAAGAGAATGACGCTTGAGGCGGATTGAAAATCTGTACTATTTTTTGAACCGTATTCTGACAACTGTTTGAAGCCGTGACAGTGAGTGTTGTGGTATAAGTTGATGCACTGGCAAAAGCATAGCTTGGATTGTTGCTTGACGAGACACCGCCATCGCCAAAATCCCAGGCGTAAGAAGAAATATTGCCCGATGTGTTTTGCGAAGTGAAGTTGACATTGCTGCCCGCGCAAACATTCTGTGAAGTGAAATCAATGTCGGGGGCGGTGGAACTACTGACAGAAATACTTTTAGTCAACGTAGAAGAAAAGCCCGAGGCGTTGGTGATGGTCAATGCAACATGGTAAGTTCCCGACTGGGAATAGGTGATGACAGGAGTTGTGAGGTTGGGAGAGACCACATTGACCGAACAAACATTTGGATATTGAATCGCATTCACTTGGCCCGTGCTAAAATCCACTACCGAAATATTCCATACTGAATTTTCTTTTGCCACGGCCATGGCATACGAGCCTTGGATGAGACCGAAATTTCCTTCGTTGGTTATAACAGGAGTAATGTTGTTCAAATCATTGCCCATTCCGATTTTAAAAAATAATCCGTTCGATAAGACCCCGAGAAAATAATTTTCACCTTCTTTCATGGCGCGGAGACGGCCGCTGCCCGCTCCGAGATCTGTTAGTTGTGTGATGACGGGCTGTTGAAAAAGCTTGGTGCCAAATGATAATTTGTAAGTGACCCCGTTGCCAATATTATCGGCAATGGCAAACCATTGATCGCACATTTGCACCAAGTCAACATCGCCCAAGTTATTGGCATTAGGGGCGA
>JAYWDN010000137.1:0-3298 GCA_043780615.1 Bacteroidota bacterium
ACAAAAGAAATGCTGCACGCGCTGATCAAAGAAGGCGTGGATGTTTTTCGGTTGAATTTTTCGCACGGCACACACGAAGACCACCTCAAGGTGATCAACAATGTGCGCGAACTTAACCATGAGTTGGGCACCAGCATTGCCTTGTTGCAAGATCTGCAAGGGCCAAAAATCAGAGTGAACGATGTGCAGCCTGGAGTAGTTTTACAACCCCATCAAGAACTGATCATCACCACGCGCCCGCTATTGGGCAACCAAGAAATCGTGAGCACCTCGTACGAAAACCTTCCGCACGATGTGAAAGTGGGCGACAAAATATTGATCGATGACGGCAAAATAGAATTGAAGGTAAAAGAAGTGCGCGACATCGATGTGGTGTGCGTAGTGGTTTATGGAGGCCCGCTCAAGCCGCGCAAAGGCATCAACTTGCCCAACACCAGAGTGAGCGCTCCTTCGCTCACCGAAAAAGATTTGCAAGACCTTGAGTTTGGAATAAAAAACAATGTGGACTGGGTGGCACTTTCTTTTGTACGTAAAGCCTCCGACATCGAAATCCTCAAAGACATACTCAAGCGCAACAAATCCACCATGCGCGTGGTGGCCAAAATAGAAAAGCCCGAAGCCCTTGAAAACATTGATGCGATCATCGAAGTGACCGATGCGGTGATGGTGGCACGTGGCGACCTCGGTGTAGAAATTTGGATGGAAGAAGTGCCGATGGTACAGAAGATGCTCATCGACAAATGCAACAAAGCCGCCAAGCCAGTGATCGTGGCCACACAGATGATGGAGAGCATGATCGAAAACCCGCGGCCCACACGCGCAGAGACCAACGATGTGGCCAATGCCGTGATGGACGGTGCCGATGCCTTGATGCTCTCTGCGGAAACCGCAGCAGGAAAATATCCGATCGAAGTGATCCGCAGCATGGTGCGCACCATTGGCTCGGTAGAAAAGCACGGGAATATTTTTTATAAGTTTCACGAGCCCGTGCGCGGTTCCCAAAATTTTCTCAACGACAATTTAATCCTCACCGCCTGCAAGCTTGCCCAAGATGTAAATGCCAAAGCCATTGTGGGCATGACCGTGCAAGGCTACAGTGCCTACAAGGCGGCCTCGCACCGCCCCGATGCGCACATCTTCGCTTTCACCAGCAACAAAGATATTCTCAACACCATGAGTTTGGTGTGGTCAACACGCGCGTACTACTACGACAAAGTGGCCAGCACAGACGAGACCATTGCCGATGTGGAGGCGATCCTCAAACGCGATGGCCATGTGAAATCGGGCGACAGTTTTATTGTGCTTGCCAGCATGCCCATCAACGAGCGCGGCCGAACGAATACGATCAAGGTGAATGTGGTGAAGTGAGGTCGCTAAACTTTTTTCTATCGCCTCACTGCGGTCTGTGCTATCTACATAGAATGGTTGGCCTTGGTCTTCCTTTTTGTCCAACAGGTTTTCCAGTTCCTCACGGTCGTACAGACTGGCCGATGTTACTTCAAAAGCGGTGATCAACTTGGTCTTGGTATCGGCATTGATATGGTCTTTGTAGTCATAAGATGTCTCCCCATTTTTTTTGAGCCATGATGCGTCAAGGTTGAATTAACCATTCGCAATTATCTAATATTCCATCCATTCACCGGTCCGCCATGCATAAATTTCTCTGGTGTCATAACACCATCGCGCTTGAAGACCCCGCCATCCTTCATTACAAACTTAACCTTGCGCAACGCATCAATCTGTTCGAGAGGATTGCCTTCGATGGCAATGAGGTCGGCCGCGAAACCAACTTGAATCGGTCCGCGGGTAGTCTCCGTTTCGCTGCATTTATATCCATTGATAGTCATGGCGCGCAGGATATCCACGTTGGGGATTTTAGCCGCCTTCCAGGTTTCAATAAATTCAATCGCCACTTCTCCACGGGTCATGCCTGGCACATAATAATCCGCATCGGTGGAATAGGTGAGCGGCACCTTGTTGTCATAGGCATTTCGGAGACTTGCCACCGTCTTGGCATAGTGTTCTGGCGTGGTATGTTCTGAAAGTGTGATGGGAGTTTCAGTGCCTGCGCGCCAGATCCCCTTCTTGGCCATAAGTTTGTGCATCTCATCGTTGAGACCCGTGTCGTGTGCGATAGACCATATACCGGCCTCGATTGCCCTGCGTGCACCATCCAAAGACTGCACGTGCCCCTCAACTTTAAGCCCTGCCTTGGAGGCTTCGGCCATCACAAGTTTGATGTCATCCACACTGTAGCCCCAGGGCTTGCAGTCGACACAGATTTTGATCACGCGGGCACCGTAGAGTTCATTCTGCCGAACCGCTTTTATAATTTCATCTGGCGTATCGGCATCCAGGTATTCAGGGAAAGTGATATTCTTGCCATTGACACCCATCTCTGGGGTGGGCCAGAACTGACCGCCCATACCACCTATGATGATTCCTGAGTTGATGATTTTAGGGCCAGGTATCCATCCTTGTTCGATTGCCTCACGAAGGGCAGTGTCGGCATAGTTGCCGTTGTTCCCCATGTCACGTACTATCGTAAAGCCTGAGGCAAGCATTTGCATACCATTGGAAGCCGCCTGAATCGCACGCAACGCTGTACTCTCGGTGATATACGTGACATAGTAGTTGTTCCGTTCTGGCACCACTTTATAAGTAAGGGCAAGGTGGTTGTGTGCATCGACCAGTCCCGGGAGCACAGTCAGACCTGAGAGGTCAATGACTTCAGCGCCTGCCGGGATAGCCAGGTTGGAACCGATGGCCTTAAACTTTCCATTTTCAATCAGGATGATCTGGTTCGTGAGTATGGTGCCTGCGGTTGGGTCTATGAGTTTGCCGGCTTTGATCGCAATTATAGTAGAAGCAGTTGCCGCTGGCTGTTGCGCCAAGGTTGGAACTAAGAGAAATAACCCTAGACAAATTATGGCAATTTTTGACAATACTTTAAATGATTTCATAATTTTTTGGTTTTGTAGATAAGTGCTGTAACGTAGTAAAAATATTTAGATTTTTACTATGTCTTTTGTGGACGGATTAAAAGAGGCCGGTGTGGTACTATTAATTGGAACGGATAGTGGAATCCCTATGAAGTTCCACAATCAAAGCACGTGGAATGAACTGGATGTAGGGGTGAATAAATTTGGGATAGATCCGATGTACACTATCCGCGCGGTTGATGAGGCAAAAGATAAATTATCAATAGCGTCCTAAACGTTTAAAAAAGAAAGGGAGTTTTTTTAACTCAAAGTTACCTTTGAGGTGCACAAAAAAAACTAACCCCTTTCCCATGACA
>JAYWDN010000138.1:0-9362 GCA_043780615.1 Bacteroidota bacterium
TGGCGGAGCATTAAGAGCGATAGAATTTATTTACAAAGAAGCAGGTGTCAATCGTCCATTAAAATCTACCGACAGCAAAACTGACAACCAAAATAAAACCGATTATAGAAATCAAGTAAACAAAGTTGCCAATGCGATCAAGGAAATTATCACATCAATTAAAAATCCGATTGTTCAATCCCAACGAATAACGATTAACGATCACCTATCAACAAAAGAACCAAAGAATAAAAAACAGTTGATCGCAATTGTTTCCATTTTACTGTTAGCATTGACTGGCTACTTCCTCTATCTAAAATTATTTTCTCCAAATCAAGAAACAGAAGCATTAGACAAATCTATTGCGGTGCTGCCGTTTGTAGATTTGAGCGAAGCAAAAGACCAAGGTTGGTTTGGCGATGGCCTCACCGAAGAAATTTTAAATAGCCTAGCCCACATAAAAGGACTCAATGTTATTTCGCGCACTTCCTCGTTCGCTTTCAAAAACAAAAACCTGCGCATTCAAACCATTGCCGACTCGCTTGAGGTAAATTATATCGTAGAAGGATCGGTAAGAAAATCAAATACTGGCTTGCGTATAACGGCACAGCTGATTCGTGCCAAAGACGGCTTTCATATTTGGTCAAGCACTTATGATCGTGCACCAAAAGATATTTTTGTTCTTCAACAAGAGATCGCCACAAAAATTGCCGAGAGCCTCGATATTTCGCTCGACCCAAAAGCGGTTGCGCAAATGCAATGGGCTGGCACAAACAATCCCGAAGCATTCATCGCCTTTTTGAAAGGGAATGAAATATTTCTTGAGGCGCATGTAAAAAGAAGTCAGTTGTTTCCCTATCTAAAAAAAGCAAATGTCAATTTTGAAGAGGCCATTCGGTTAGACCCTGACTTTATTAATCCGTATTTATTTAATGCCGATTATTATTTGCACTATTTAGATAGGAATGGAAAAGCTATTTATAACGA
This sequence comes from Bacteroidota bacterium, assembly GCA_043780615.1. Taxonomy (GTDB): domain Bacteria; phylum Bacteroidota; class Bacteroidia; order Cytophagales; family Cyclobacteriaceae; genus ELB16-189. Next base: position 967 of record JAYWDN010000138.1, read on the forward strand.
CACACTGACCGAAATCCATGCCTATAAAATTTTGCAGGCAAGTATAAAAAGCGCCATTGATAAATCGAAGACAGAAATAGAAAAAGACTATTACCGCTTATCGGCCATAATGTTCTCTAACGATTGGTCAGCCATTAGGCCAATCGCTGAGCGTGTATTAAATAGCCCTGAGGCTGTGCAATTATTTACCTATCAGCCCTTCAACTTAGCGGCATTACTTACTGGCCTTGGTTATGGCAAACAGATTACTGCTATCAGTAGAAAGATCATCAAAAATGATCCGTTGAATAAGGCTGCTATAAAGCAAGTTATTGAAGCGTTGGAATTTGCTGGTGATTACACCGAGGTGTTAAAAAGCATTGACTCGGTAAGTGTTTACAATCGCGAGCCGCGAGTAGTTTATGATAGGCTAATTGCCATGTACCAATTAAATAAGATAGATGAAGTTTCTAACTTATTAACGCAGATAGACAGTACAACCGTTAGCGCATATCATTCTCTACAAGCTATGGTTTTGGCCAAGAAAGGAAGGTTGAAAGAGGCTAAGCAAATTATGGATAGCGATAGTCGGGACGGTTATACCTTACACGGTTTTGAAGCAGCTTATGGCCGAGAGGCAGCCAATAGAGAAGCAAAAAAATTAGATAATAAATTGGTGATACATCCCATATTATTATTTAGTTATCTCCACACCCCAAAAAATCTCCCCTTTGATCTTTCGGCAACACCGAATTTTGCAATGCGATTAAAGCAGGCGGGCATTGATGTAAAACAAAAACACTAACATAATTTTTTCTGTTTTAACCAAATCCAGTCAACTTTAGAATTCGTATGTATTCGTTAGTTTTCAGTATTTTGAAAATACGATGCGCAGATGATTGACTCCAAACCAAGCTATAAAGACCTCCTCTCCGGGGTTTCTACAGAAGCGTGGAAAGCCGACCTTGAGAAAACTTCTTTCGACTATCACATGAAGGTGTTATGGGTGGCCACCATCTTCGACCCGATTTTTGCCTTCACTGATTATTTCAACATCCCCAACGATTGGAAATTATTGCTCACAATCCGCCTCAGCGTTTCGCTCATCACGCTCGTGATGTTTGCGGTGCGCAAAAAATATGGGTTTCCATCGCGCATCAATGTTGCCGTCACATTTATGCTCATCTCCTTACAAAATGCATTTATTTTCAGCCTCATTGGTGTTGACGACTTGCTCGGCCAAAATTTAAACTACATGGCTCTCTTTGTCGGGGCTTCGATGTTTATCCTTTGGGAGTGGTACTATTCACTGCTAATAGCGGTGGCGTCTGGCATGGCCACAGCTTATTTTGTGTGGATAAACCCGCGCATCGAAGTGGGGCCATTCTATGTCAATGGCGGATTGCTCTTGACTGTTGTTGCAATATTCATGGTGGTGCTCATCCGCACACGCTACACTCTTTTTATCAGAGAAATAAAATCCAGGCTGGCCCTAAAAGCGAGTTACGAAGCCCTTCAAGTGCAAGACGAAGAAATTCGCAGCATCAATGAAAACTTGGAGCGACTGGTGCGCGACAGGACGCAGGAGTTGGAGAAAAAAAATATAGCGTTGGAAGAATATGCTTTCATCAATGCGCACAAATTGCGCGCACCTGTGGCCAGTATTCTTGGCCTGATGAATATTTTTCGCACGGTCGCTTTAGATGACGAGGGCAAAATTGTGATGAACCACTTGGAAGAGTCCACCAAAAAATTAGACGACATTGTGGGGGATATCACCGATGCCATCGAGCGGGCCGATTAACAAGTTTATTTTCCGATTATCTTTTATTCCTGCCACTCGAAAATATTTCTCCGGAGTTTGCACCATTCGTTTATAAATTGTCAGCCTTTAATTTTAGAAACTAAAATCTTATGAAATATCCAATCTGTTTTCTTTTCGTCATTTATTCGCTTGCCTCTTTTTCGCAAGAGCGAACACTGCCAACGGAGCGACCATTGCAGGCTGAGCGAACGCTGTCGGTTGAGTCGGCCGTGGTATCCAACAGCCAAGTGACCATCAAAGGAAAAGTAGTTCCCTACAAGGCAACAGCAGGAACTCAACCTGTGTGGGACAAAGACGGGAAAGTGATCGCCTCACTTTTTTATACTTATTATGAGCGGACCGATGTGACCGATAAAAGCAGACGGCCACTTGTATTGTCGTTCAACGGTGGCCCTGGCTCTGCTTCAGTGTGGATGCACGTGGCCTACACCGGCCCCAAATTGTTGAACATCGATGACGAAGGTTATCCCGTGCAGCCTTACGGCATTCGCGACAATCCACATTCTATTTTGGATGTGGCCGATATTGTTTACATCGACCCGGTGAACACGGGCTTCTCGCGCATTTTGGATTTAAAAACAGAGCGTTCCGTTTTCTTTGGTGTGAATGCCGATGTGGTTTACTTGGCGGAATGGCTCAACACGTTTGTGTCAAGAAACAATAGATGGACTTCGCCCAAATATTTGATTGGCGAAAGTTATGGCACCACGCGCGTGTCAGGTCTGGCGCTCGAACTTCAGAACGCTCATTGGATGTACCTCAACGGTGTGATTCTTGTTTCGCCAACTGAACTGGGAATAAAACGTGAAGGCCCTGTAAATGATGCATTGGCCCTTCCGTACTTTGCTGCCGCTGCCTGGTATCAAAAAGCACTGCCTGCCGATCTTCAGCAAAAAGATTTGAACGATGTACTTCCAGAAGTTGAAGCCTTTACAATTGATGAATTGATTCCCGCCATTGCAAAAGGTGGTTTCATTGATGAATCAAAACGGAAACAGATTGCCGCGAAAATATCGCGCTATTCTGGCTTATCAGAGAAATCAATTTTGCAACACAACTTAATCGTGCCCACGCAATTTTTTTGGAAGGAATTGCTGCGTGAAAAAAACTTCACCATCGGCCGACTCGATTCGCGCTACCTCGGCATTGACAAAATGCAGGCTGGCGAGCAGCCCGATTATAATTCCGAACTTACTTCGTGGCTCCACGCGTTTACCCCAGCCATCAATTATTATTTGCGCGAAGTGCTTAAGTACAAAACCGATATCAAATACAATATGTTTGGGTCGGTGCACCCTTGGGACAACAAAGACGATCGCACAGGAGAAAATTTGCGACAAGCGATGGCCGAAAACCCGTACATGCACGTGATGGTGCAGTCGGGATATTTTGATGGCGCCACTACTTACTTCGAAGCGAAATATACGATGTGGCAAATCGACCCGAGTGGAAAACTCAAAGACCGCATGCGCTTTGAAGGTTATCGCAGCGGCCACATGATGTATTTGCGTGCCGAAGATTTGGCAACATCGAACGAACACATCCGCGACTTCATAAAAAAATCCACTCCCGCAACGGGGCAACCTGCTAAATATTGATTTTGAAAATTTGAGTTAACGACTGCTCCATTTGGCAAGGGATAGAAGCGGAAGCCTGCCTGCGCCTGGCACAAAAGCCAACTCCGAAAAATTCTTGAAGCAGTTGGGAGCGCTGTAAATTTTAACCTACGTCATTGCGAGCGTTAGCGAAGCAACCCTCAATTAAAATAGTGCTCTCCCCCTCGCAATGACTTTACTTTAGGTTCACCACGGGTCGTGCATGGTGGCGGCAGCAAAGGCAATTCCGTTGAGCACAATCATGGGCGTGTTTTCAAGGCGTGGGTGATTTGCTTTTTGAAACGCAAATGAACCTTGCCCGTTGGCCGATGAGCTATAAAAAACGCGGTTGCCTTTTGCCCACCATTTTCCAAAGTCCGTGTCTTGCAAAACAGAAAACGTATTGGCACTGGGCAATGTAGAGCGATCGAGGCTGGCTTCAAAAGTGCCATCGGCATTGAGGGTGATGCACGAGTTGGAGAGCGCATCAGAAGAAGCCGCAAGGTTGATGAAGCACCACTTGCCTACCAGCTCTGTAGCAATTTGTCCGTTTTGCTGCTCATTGCCTTGAGCGAAAGCGTGCCAGCAAAAGGCAGTGATGAGCGCAAATAAAAAAATGAATTTCATACTTGAGTTGTCAATCCGTGGCCGATTTATTTCCTAAATGTCAAACTCTTTTTTGTAAATTGAAATCGATACATTCGAAAAAATGAAAAGTGCCCTGTTTGTTTCGAAGATAAAGCTGATGTGCCTTGGGGTATTCATTTTTATTTCGGTGGCGGTGATCGCACAAGTGAAAGGCGGAGAGATCAGCAAAAGCATTTTCTTTGGCGGAGGCAGTTATAGTATTGACGAAGAACAGACCATTGATCTTTCGAGGTGGCTCGATTCCATCCCCAATCTTTTAGAAAAATACGAAATCCAGATTGTGAGTCATACCGACAACATTGGCGGCAAGCGGTACAATCAATGGCTTTCGCAAATGCGCAGTCAAATGGTGCATGGGCTGTTGATCCAAAAAGATATTCCCGAAAGGGTCATTCACGTGCGCGACTGGGGCGCTGAAAACCCCGTCTATTCCAACGACTCGTACCAAGGCCTATTCATGAACCGGAGGGTGGATGTGGTGCTGCACCCCATTGTGTTCTGATGACAAAAAGTAGATTGAAGCATCCGATTTCGGACACGCATTTGCATTTGCGGACGCAACAGATGAAACAAAAATCTGTTTCTTGCGTCCAATTCAGCAAATTTCATTTGGCATTATTTTGGGCATAAGGAATCCGAATTATAAAATTTAATGATTTCGTCTTTGCCCAAAGTGTAATGCCGCAACCCCAAACTACCATGATCAAACTTCAGGACATCGACAAGTACATCGACTCGCGGTTTCAGCGCACGTTTATTTTGAAAGGCATAGACCTGGAGGTTCAGCAAGGTGAGTTCCTCACTATCATGGGCCCCAGCGGTGCGGGCAAATCTTCGCTGATGAACCTCATCGGCATGCTCGATGAGCCATCGGCCGGTGAATATTATTTCTTTGATGAGCCCGTTCATAAAATGAAAGAGCGGCAGAAAAGCGAGATGCACAAAAACTACATTGGCTTTATTTTTCAAGCCTATCATTTGATCGATGAGTTGACGGTGTATGAAAACATTGAGACGCCACTCTTATACAAAGGCGTGAGCGGCAGCCAGCGCAAAAGCATGGTGGCCGAAATGCTGGATCGCTTCAACATGGTGGCAAAAAAAGATTTGTTCCCCGAACAGTTAAGCGGAGGTCAACAACAACTCGTGGGCATTGCCCGGGCGATTGTCGGTGAGCCCAAATTATTATTGGCCGATGAGCCCCACCGGCAATTTGCACTCCGACCAGGGTAAACAGATCATGGATATTTTTCAAAAACTGAACGATGAGGGCATCACGATCATACAAGTAACGCACTCCGAAGAAAACGCCAAGCGCGGCAAGCGCATTGTGCGCGTGGCCGATGGGGCCATTGCTGCCGATGAAATAGTGAGATAAGAAAATTGATTATGAAAAAATACATTGTTGTCGCTTTGTTTTGTTTGAGTTTTAATTTTTGTGCGCAGGCGCAAACCAAAACGCTCACGTTTGAAGCGGCCGTGAAGATTGCGTTGCAAAATGGCGTGTTGCTAAATCAGCAACTGAATAATTTGGAGTTGAATGTAATGCAGCGCAATTCCAATATTGCCGGGCTAGGCCCAACATTATCGGCAAGCGCAGGCACTACCCGAATAGATGGAAACACCTTCAACCAAAACCAAGGCAAAGTGATCAATGGTATTTTCGACCAAGTCTCTGGCCAGGTCAACGCCAACTTGAATTTATTCAATGGATTTAGTCAAGTGAACAGAGCGAGGCAGTATGGCAATCTTTTAGACGCGCAAGCTTTTTATGTGAACCGCACAGCACAAGATCTCATCAATAGCATCGCGGCACAATACCTTCAAGTTTTGCTCGACAAAGAACTGCTCACGATTGCAACAGAAAATTGGGAGGCATTAAAAAAACAATTAGAACAAGCAAAGGAGCAAGTGAATCTTGGCGCACGGGCACCCGTTGATGAATATAATATTGACTCGCAAGCTAAGGGTGCCGAGATTCGTGCGCTGCAAGCACAGATTAATTTGATCAATGACAAAGCATTACTTACCCAGACACTCTTGCTTGATCCAACCGAAGGATTGGAAATTGTAAAACCCGATTGGGATGTCAATTCAGTCTCTGCAGATAAACTCGAACTCCAACAACTTTTTGATACCGCCATGAAAAGCAGAGGAGACTATATGCGCGCAGTAAAAAATGAAGACGCGGCACGATTTGGAATGAATGCCGCTCGTGCTTCAATGCAACCAACGCTTAGCGCATTTGGAACGGTCTATTCGGCATACAACTATGCTCATGGCGACCCATCTGTCAGACCGTTTGACACGCAATTTAAAAACGACAACCTGAGAAAAATTTATGGATTTCAACTCAACATCCCGATTTTTGGGGGCAATCAAAATCTTCAGAATCGTACCAACTATGTGCAACAGCGTGTACTCTACTTAAATAATCAATGGACAAGAAAAAATGTGGAGGTGCAAGTGAAAACTGATGTGCTTAGAGCGTATGAAAATCTTCAACTCTATGCGCGAACGTATTCTGTCACTATTGATCAATTAAAGGCGGCAGACCATGCCCTCCAACTAGAATCAGAGCGCTACGGTTTGGGCGTCACCAATTTTGTTGACTTCGCCAATGCCAACCGCGTTTTTGTGCAGGCTCAAACCGACAAAGCACAGGCCGAGTACCGGTTGCTGTTCCAAAAGGTGCTGGTGGACTATGCCGTGGGCACACTAAAACCAGAGGATTTCAAATAACCTGATTTCAATTTTTTCCCTACATTTGCAGCCCCGCTGAAACCAGCAGGGCTGTTTTGTTTTTCAAAGCAGTAATGTTCAACCAAAATTGTTTGCCGCCTTGCCCGCGCGGCAGCATGTAATCGCAGGGCAGAAAAGTATGGCAAAAGTTCAAAGAGGAAACAATTCCAAAAGCAAAAAGAAGGAGGAACCTTCGGCAAAAAAACCTTTGGCAGTAAAAGGTGCCGATGCTAACGTAGATGTGCAGGAGGCAGAAGCAGAACTCGCACAAGACGACCTCGCTGCCTTTAAAGCAGACAAAAAACGCGAAGAAGAAGAAGGCATTGGCCGAATGATACGCGATGTAACGGCACGCAAGGCGGCCACTTCCAATGTATCGCTCGAGAGTTTCGATTGGGAAGCCTTTGAGAGGAAAGGATTTGGCGAAGGATATTCTTCCAACGACCGCAACGATTTAGATAAACTTTATAGCGGCACGATCGCCTCCGTGAACGAAAGCGAAGTGGTGCAAGGCTCGGTGGTGGGCATCAACGACCGCGATGTGATCTTGAACATCGGTTTCAAGTCGGATGGACTTGTGCCGTTGGCCGAATTCAAAGACATGCCCAACTTAAAAATTGGCGACCTCGTGGACCTCTTCATCGAAGAGCGCGAAAACACCATGGGCCAGTTGGTGCTATCGCGCAGAAAAGCCAAGTTGGTGAAGGGCTGGGAATATGTGCAGGTGGCGTTGGACAAAGACCAGGTGATCGAAGGCTTTGTGAAGCGCAGAACCAAAGGTGGATTGATCGTAGATGTGTTTGGTATCGAGGCCTTCTTGCCCGGTTCGCAAATCGATGTGAAGCCTATCCGCGACTTTGATATCTATGTCAACAAAAATATTGAAGTGAAAGTAGTGAAGATCAATTACACCAACGACAACGTGGTGGTGTCGCACAAGGTGTTGATCGAAAAAGACCTTGAACAACAAAAAGCAGTGATCCTCACCAACCTTGAAAAAGGCCAGGTGCTGGAAGGTGTGATCAAGAACATGACCAACTTTGGGGTGTTCATCGACCTTGGCGGTGTGGATGGCTTATTGCATATCACCGATATTTCGTGGGGCCGCATCAACCATCCGGAAGAGTTGCTGAAACTTGACCAAGTGGTGAAAGTAGTAGTGCTCGATTTTGACGAAGAGAAACGCAGAATCTCGTTGGGCATGAAACAACTCACGCCACATCCGTGGGATTCATTGGCAGCCGAAATTGTTATTGGCACAAAAGTAAAAGGCCGCATTGTAAACGTAGCCGACTATGGCGCGTTCCTCGAACTGCAGCCGGGCGTAGAAGGCTTGATCCACGTTTCAGAAATGAGCTGGTCACAGCACCTGCGCAATCCGCAAGATTTTATCAAAGTCAATGACGAACTCAATGCCGTAGTGCTCACCATCGACCGCACCGAGCGCAAGATGAGCCTGGGCATCAAGCAACTTACCGAAGACCCGTGGACCCGCCAAGATGTGTTGGCCAAGTATGCCGTGGCCACTCGCCACAAAGGCATCGTACGCAACCTTACCAACTTCGGCTTGTTCATCGAGTTGGAAGAAGGCATCGATGGATTGGTAC
>JAYWDN010000139.1:0-9329 GCA_043780615.1 Bacteroidota bacterium
GTAGCTCATCAAAAAATAGATGCCCCAAATAGATAGCGAGTAAAAAACAAAAAGCCATTTATTTTTTAATTGAAAAACAGAAAGCATCCCGTCTGTAAAACCACGGATGATCTTTAAGGTCTTCTCGTTCCTCCTCAAAAAATAGATCGCGGTAAGAAAAATAACCCCTAAAAAAACAGCCACCCACACCCAATTGGGGACTGCCATTTTTTTGTTGGAAGAAAAATCAAGTGCGTCCAAAAAAGTTTTTAACTTTTCCCACTCTAAATAAAACGAAGCCGCGATGAGCACCAGCAGGCAGAGCACATCCACCAAACGCTCGGTCACCACGGTGCCAAAAGAAATTTGCACGGGTGTTTTCTCTAACTGGTAAAGAGTGTAGCAGCGCGATACTTCGCCACCGCGCGGCACGGCAAGGTTCACCAAGTAGCCCGTCATCAGCGACAAGAAACTATTGAGCAGCCCCACTTTATTTCCGGTTGGCTGCAAAAGCATTTTCCAACGCAACGCACGCAGCAAATGGCTGAGCACCGCAAACGCACCCATCAGCCACAAATAAAATTTATCAGATCTGAGCCAGGCTTGCCACAGAAAATCAATTTTGTCTGCGCCTTGAATGTTCAACCCGCGCAGTGAGAGCCATAGCAACACCATGGTAATGGCAATGGTGATGGCAATGCGAAAAATAGTTTTCAAGTAAGCAGGCATTAGGCGAGTTTGTTATCGGGGGTGGGGAAGACGAGCGTGGGCTTGAATTTTTTGGCTTCTTCAAACTCCATGGTTGCGTAAGACATCACGATTACGATATCGCCTACTTGTGCTTTGCGTGCGGCCGGTCCGTTGAGGCAGACCGTGCCACTGTTGCGTTCGCCATTGATCACGTAGGTTTCCAATCGCTCGCCATTGTTGACGTTCACGACATGCACTTTTTCGCCTTCGATCAAATTGGCGGCTTCCATCAAGGCTTCATCGATAGTGATGCTGCCCACATAATGTAGTTCGGCCTGGGTGATTTTAACTCTGTGAATTTTTGATTTTAAAACTTCTATTCTCATTCGTTCATTAATAAATTATCAATCAATCGCACTTCGCCTACAAATCCGGCAATCAACAAAACCGCATTCTCCGAAACGGTTTCTATCGTATTTAAGTTTTCAGTGCTGGCCATTTCAAAATAATCAAGCCTTACACCTTGAATGGATTCACACTTTTGTTTCACACTTTCTTTGACGTGAGATATTGTATTTTGGCTTTGCAATAATTTCTTTGCTTCGCGCAAGCATTCATAAAACACGATGGCATTTTTTCTTTCGGATTCATTCAGCCGCTTGTTGCGCGATGACATGGCCAACCCATCAATTTCACGAAAGATGGGCATCCGTTTTAACTGAAGATCAAACTTCAGCTCGTCCACCATTTTTTTGATTACTAAAAACTGCTGAAAATCTTTTTGTCCGAAGTAGGCAACGGATGGCTGAACGATGTGAAACAATTTTGATACGACCAACGCCACACCACTGAAATGCCCCGGCCGAGATTTTCCTTCCAGGATTTTATCTAATTCACCAAAATCAAATTGAATAGTCGTGCCTTGACTGTACATCTCGTTGCGGTCGGGAGCAAACACGACATCACAGCCCGCACGCTGTAACATTTCAAGATCGTGCTCTAAAGTGCGCGGGTATTTTTCTAAATCACTCGGGTTGTTGAACTGCGCAGGGTTTACAAAAATGCTGCAAACGGTGAGATCGTTTTCATACTTCGATGCTTCGATCAACGACACGTGCCCTGCATGAAGTGCGCCCATGGTAGGCACTAAGCCTATCGTATAAGTGGCCCGCTTCTCTTTCAAAAAGGCCTTCAAAGGCTTGATTCCCTTATAAACTTCCATTTGAGCCTCTTTTAAAAATGGCCGCAAATATAGGAGTTATGTTTAATCCAAAATTGAATAGGGGGCGAATTTTCCGTACTTTTGTAGTCCCGTTTTCTGACCTAAACAAAATTCAATCGATATGCCTAAAATCCGCATTCTTTATGTTGCCAGCGAGATCAACCCCTTTTTGCAGACCTCTGAGGTGGCCGATTTTGTGCGCAAGCTGCCACAAGCGATGCAAGAACGAGGGATGGAGATCCGCATCTTGGTGCCACGGTTTGGTTTGATCAACGAGCGCAAGAACAGGTTGCACGAAGTAGTGCGCCTTTCAGGCATCAACATTTCCGTAGGCGATGAAGAAAAGCCGTTGATCATTAAAGTGGCCTCGATCCCCAACGCAAAGCTGCAAGTGTATTTTATCGACAACGAAGATTACTTCCACCGCAAGTCCATGTTTCACGACAAGGAAAATAAATTCTTTGAAGACAATGACGAGCGCGCCATCTTCTTTTGCAAGGGCGTGATCGAAACCGTGCGTAAACTCGGATGGGGCCCCGACATTGTACATTGCAACGACTGGATCACCAGTTTCATCCCCTTGTATCTCAAGACGACTTACAAAAACGATCCGTTGTTTAAAAATTCAAAAACCGTTTTCACTATTTACAACAACAGCTTCTCGCACAAATTCAAGGGCGATCTGATGGGCAAAGTGCGCATGCTGGATATTGAAGACAACATGCTTGACCACTTGAAGACAGCCGACTACGAAGGCTTCATCAAATTGGGCGCACAGTGGGCCGATGTGGTGAATGTGGCCGGTGATGGAAAAAAATTAGAAGGCTTGGCCAAAAAAATCAAAGAGAAAAAAGTTTCTTCTTTTGAAAAAGACGATGACTACACCGAATCGTTTTACAATTTGTACACCGAGTTGGTGGGCTGATTACGCTTTGGCAGGATACTTAAAAAAGTCAGGTGTGGATTTCACCCTGACTTTTTAATTTTGCTTTTCATCCGAACTTCGACAGGAAAAATTACGTTGACGAAAAAACAAAATCAATAAACTATGTGTGGAATAGTTGCCTACGTTGGCCATCGCCAAGCAAGTGAAGTAATCATCAAAGGATTGAAACGGTTGGAGTACCGTGGCTACGATAGCGCAGGCATTGCCCTGCTCAACGGTGGGCTTAACGTGTATAAAAAGAAAGGCAAAGTTTCAGAGTTGGAAGGGTTCATTCACGGTCAGAATTTAAAAAGCAACATTGGCATGGGCCACACCCGCTGGGCCACGCATGGCGAACCCAATGACGAGAACGCACACCCCCATTATTCGGCCACGAAAAAATTGGCCATCATCCACAACGGCATCATCGAAAACTACAACACACTGAAGCAAGATTTGTTGCGTAAGGGCCATCAGTTTGCCAGCGACACGGACACTGAAGTGTTGATCCATTTTATTGAAGACATCCAGCAAAACGAAAATTGTTCGCTGGATGAAGCTGTGCGATTGGCCCTCACCAAAGTGGTGGGCGCGTATGCCTTGGTAGTGATGTCATTGGAAGACCCAAATTTATTGATTGCGGCACGCAAAGGAAGCCCGCTTGTAGTGGGCGTAGGCAAGGGAGAGTTTTTTATGGCCTCCGATGCGACACCAATTATTGAGTACACCAACGAAGTGGTTTACCTCAACGACCAAGAAATTGCCGTGGTGAACAACGGCAAACTCACCATTAAAAACACCGCCAACTTGCCGCTCACACCCTATGTGCAGACGGTGGATATGGAATTGGAAGCCATAGAGAAAGGTGGCTACGAACATTTCATGCTCAAAGAAATTTTTGAGCAGTCACGATCGATCAAAGATTGTATGCGCGGCCGGCTGGACTCCATTACCGGGAGACTCACGTTGGGAGGCTTGCGCGAATACGTGAACAAGTTGGTGAATGCCGATCGCATTTTGATTATTGCCTGCGGCACTTCGTGGCATGCTGGCTTGGTGGCCGAATATTTCTTTGAAGAATTTTGCCGCATCCCCGTAGAGGTGGAGTACGCTTCCGAATTCCGTTACCGCAATCCCATCATCCGCGAAGGCGATGTGGTGATCGCCATTTCGCAATCGGGTGAAACAGCCGACACACTTGCCGCCATCGACTTAGCAAAATCAAAAGGCGCCATTATTTTTGGCGTGTGCAATGTGGTGGGCTCGTCCATCCCGCGCGCCACCCATGCGGGCGCATACACCCATGCCGGGCCAGAGATTGGCGTGGCCAGCACCAAAGCATTTACAGCACAACTTACCGTGCTCAATATGATCGCGCTGATTGTAGCACAAAAAAAAGGCACGATCACCGAACAAAAATTCCATGAAATGCTGGTGGAAATGGAAAGCCTTCCTGCCAAAGTAGAGAAAGCATTGAAGCTCAATTCGCAAATCCAGGTGATTGCCGATGAATTTAAAAATGCACACAATTTTATTTATCTCGGCCGGGGCTATAATTTTCCGGTGGCGTTGGAAGGCGCGCTGAAGTTGAAAGAGATTTCGTACATCCATGCCGAAGGCTACCCCGCTGCCGAAATGAAGCATGGCCCGATTGCACTGATCGATGAGGAGATGCCCGTGGTTTTCATTGCTACCAAAGATAGCTCGTATGAAAAAGTAGTTTCGAATATCCAAGAAGTGAAAGCGCGCAGAGGCCGCGTGATCTCGATCGTCACCGAAGGCGATACCATCATTCCTGCGATGTCAGAGTTTGTGATTGAAGTGCCGGCCACCATTGATTCACTTATGCCTTTGATCTCGGTGATTCCGTTACAGCTACTTTCGTACCACATCGCGGTGATGCGCGGCTGCAATGTCGATCAGCCACGGAACTTGGCGAAGTCGGTGACGGTAGAGTAGGCTATGATGCTTCGATAGTTATGAGCAATACTTTGGCCATCCTACGGTGAGTTTACGAAATCCATAGTTGGGCGAAGGCAATTTTGTATTGACGGTAAGCGAAGGCAAATTTGGGAAAGGTGATGCTACTTCTTTTTATGATTTGTTTCGTCTAGAGAATGGAAAAATTGTGGAGCATTGGGATGTGATAGAAACCATTGGCACCTAAAGAGCAATGGAAGAACAGCAACGGAAAGTTCTGACAAAATAAATTTTTATTTGCCAATTTTATTGATATGCAGTGACTATCCGATCTTTCCCATCTAAATCTTTGATGATTTGCGTCTGTTGAAATCCGATGGCCTCAAAAAGATTTTTTACTTCGCGGCCAAATTGCTCATTGATCTCCACAACAATTTTTCCGTTTGGCTTCAGCAGCGTTTTGCTTTTCTGTGCAATCGCTTTATAAAAAATTAATGGATTATCGGTTGGAACAAATAGTGCTTGATGTGGTTCGTAGTTTAGCACGTTGGGCTTCATCGTATCTTTTTCAATTTCTTTTACATAAGGTGGGTTGCTCACCATCAGGTCAACAGGTTCAAGGCTGATTTCATTTTTTAAAAAATCAGTCAAAATAAAATACACGTCCGCACCAAGGGTTTTAGCATTGGTGCTTGCCGTATCTATCGAACGCTGGCTCACATCAACCGCAAAGACTTTTGAATTTTTTATTTCGAGGTTTAAGGTGATGGCGATGCAGCCACTGCCCGTGCCAATATCTAAAATGCGCGGACTTATTGGATTGGTTTTTAAAACTTCGTTAATCAACAATTCCGTTTCGGGCCGTGGGATCAGCACCGAAGAATTGACGTTGAATTTTCTTCCATAAAAATCAGCCTCGCCAAAAATATAGTGCAAAGGCTCGTGCCGGTTGATGCGTGCGATGACCGCAGAAAGATTTTGTTCTTCTATTTTTTTTTCAGCAAGGATATCGGTCAGCTTGAGGCGGTAGTATTTCTCCATGATCGCTAACGAAACAGCCATAATTTCTTCCGCCTCGTCCAGCAGCAATTGTGCTTTGATCAGATTGAAAACCGTTTTGGAATTAGTCATCTTCTGCTTCATCTTTGCCGTTGCAATGATAGCAAATGCCAATGACACCCGATGAACTTTTCATGCAGCGCGCCATGGAGTTGGCACAGTTGGGCGTAGGAGAAGTCAGTCCAAACCCTCGTGTCGGTTGTGTGATTGTACACGATCATAAAATTATTGGTGAAGGTTGGCACCACAAATTTGGCGAAGCGCATGCTGAAGTGAATGCCATCAACTCGGTGAAAGATCAATCGCTTTTAGCAGTGAGTACGCTGTATGTAAATCTCGAACCGTGTTCGCATGTTGGCAAGACACCACCGTGTGCAGACTTGCTTATCCATCACCGCTTAAAAAAAATTATGATTGCCAATACCGACACGAATCCAAAAGTCAGCGGACAAGGAATTAATAAACTACGCGATGCAGGAATAGAAACTGGAGTTGGTGTTTTAGAAAAAGAAGGGCGCGCGTTGAACAAACGTTTTTTCACTTTCGTGGAAAAGCAACGGCCTTATATCATTTTAAAATGGGCTCAGACTGCCGATGGATTCATGGCGCAAAAGAATTTTGAATCGAAGTGGATCACCAACGAGTTCTCGCGGCAACTGGTTCACCGTTGGCGCAGCGAAGAAGATGCCGTGCTGGTGGGCACGCGCACCGCCAGCCACGACAACCCTTTGCTCTCGGTGCGCGAATGGAGCGGACGAAACCCAACGCGGATTGTCATCGATCGTTTTTTGCGGCTCAACAGCCACTTGCATTTGTTTGATAAAAAAGAAAAAACAATTTGCTACAACCTGCTGCGGCACGAAGAGCACAAAAACCTTTTGCTCATTCGCCTAAGCGAAGAAAATTTTATCAGTGAATTGGTGCACGACCTTTATAAACAAAAAATCCAATCGGTGATGGTTGAGGGGGGCGCACAAACACTGCAGCTTTTTATCGAAGCCAAGCTGTGGGACGAAGCGCGTGTGTTCACATCAGCGCGTTCGTTTGGCGAAGGCATTGCGGCACCAACACTGCACGCCAAACGGGCGAGCCAACAATCCGTTGGCACCGACCGACTTGAAATTTATTCCACGTAGTACTCAGTATATGCCTACCTTTAGCTTTCAGAAACAAGAATTATAAAATGGAAACCAACAAAGCACTTACGGCAGATCAACTCGATAAATTAAAAGGAATAGTTCGCCATCGGCTTGATGATCTGTATCAACGCATCGGAACCAACCGACAAAAACTAGCCAGCACGGTCTTGCTGGTCGATCAGTCCATCAACAAAGAGCTGACGAAAGAAAAGATTGACACTGCCCGCGAAAAAAAAATCCTTAATAAAGTTCGCGAAATTGAAATGCAAGCGAACAACCAATTGCCCCATGTCAATAAAATTACTGTGCCAGCATCCCCTGCTGCTAAAGTGAAGACAGAAACGAAGGCCAAACCCAAGGTGTAGAAAAAATAATTTTTTGGACAGCTATACTTGTGTGCATTTATTACAAGGATGAAGATAAGCATTCTGAGCCGTCAGTTGCTTATTCTTCACCCCTTTTTTTAACTTGACAAAGTAGGATTAACTTTAATACCGAATCTTCCAACCTGAGATCATTCATTCCATGTCAAAAAAATCGACACTGCTTTTATTTTTTGTTGCTCTAAAATTCGTTTTGCAATACTCAGTGATAAGCCCTGTGTATGAACTGCACCGTGATGAGTTTCTCCACTTAGATCAGGCAAAGCATTTGGCCTGGGGCTATCTTTCGGTGCCGCCATTTACTTCGTGGATTTCGTGGATCATCCTGCAACTTGGCAATTCTGTTTTTTGGATAAAATTTTTTCCGGCCCTGTTCGGTGTACTGACCATCGTGGTAATTTGGAAAACCATTGAAGAGTTAAAAGGGAATTGGTTTGCTTTAGTGTTAGCAGCAGTGGCCTTGACATTTTCGGCAATCACCCGGATCAATATTTTATTTCAACCGAATTCGTTGGATATTCTTTTGTGGACGCTGTTGTATTTTGCTATCCTCAAACACATTAATTCAGAAAATGACAAATGGTTGTGGGTAGCCGCTCTTGCATTTGGCTTTGGGTTCCTTAACAAATACAACGTTGCCTTTTTGTTGTTGGGATTATTGCCCGCGCTCTTGGTTACCGAATATCGCAGGCTTTTTTTTAATCGAACTTTCTATTGGGCGATGGCGTTGGCTTTTGTTATCATTTTGCCAAATCTGATCTGGCAATATCAAAATAGCTTCCCGGTTTTTCATCACATGCAATTGCTGGCAAAAACGCAGTTGGCTAATGTCGAGCGCACTGGTTTCCTGAAAGAACAGTTGTTGTTTTTCTTTGGATCGTTTTTCGTTTTGGTTGCCGCTTTTGTTTCGTTCTTTCGATACGAACAATTTAAGAAGTATCGTGTTTTCTTTTGGTCGTATGTGTTTACACTTTCTCTTTTTGTTTATTTCCGCGCAAAAGGATATTATGCTATCGGGCTTTATCCCATTCTTATTGCATTCGGTTCAGTTTATTTAGAGCAGCTATTAAGCAAAGGGTGGCTTAGATATTTACGACTAGTGTCCATGATGATTCCGATTATTTTATTCATTCCGCTATTGCGAATAGCTTTTCCGATTGATAGCCCTGAAAAAATAAAACAAATCGGTGAGCGGTATAAAAAATATGGATTGCTACGCTGGGAAGATGGCAAAGACCATATTGTTCCGCAAGACTTTGCTGATATGCTGGGATGGATAGAATTGGCAGCCAAAGTAGATCGTGTTTATGACAGCATTCCCGATAAGACTTCGGTTATCGTTATTTGTGATAACTATGGTCAAGCGGGTGCAATTAATTATTATTCAAAAAATAGAACGATGCGAGCCGTCTCTCTCAATGCTGATTACATTCATTGGTTTCCGCTTGATCATGAAATCAGGAATGTGATCTTAGTGACGGAGGTGGGGGACGATGATCTCAAACGAGATAAAGAAAGACCTTTATTTAAATCTGTGTATTTGGCTGGACAAATTGAAAATCCATTTGCGCGCGAGCAAGGCACTCATGTCTTCGTGCTGAAAGACGCACATACTCCAGTCAATAAATTAATTCTGGAAGAGATCAGCAAAAGGGAACAAGAGCAATAGACAGCTTTCGTGCAAACGGAACCTACATACAAGACTCAGCAAAATAGCAAGGCTGTTCGATATGTTCCGCAGGGCATGTCGAACTTTAGATCATGTCGAATTTTTTAATCCACATCACTGCACCGCATAATTAGACTACTCATTCTACCAGCCAATCGAAAATGGATTTTACAATGGATGACAGTATTCTTTGTTAGTAGAGGGTCACCCGTTAGATTACTAAATTGTCCGAGCCGCATTGCCAGTAACGAACAGGGCTTTGCGATGTTGGGGAATTTGAAAAACGTCCGCCCGAAACCGAAGCCCAATTGAAAAACTGATGTTGAAGATAACAACAAAAAGC
>JAYWDN010000140.1:0-3276 GCA_043780615.1 Bacteroidota bacterium
TATTGCAGAAATTCTGCAATATTTGTGTCGTTGCACTTTTTCTGCAATGATCATTTATGGCTATAATTATAATGGCAGATATTATTGGAAGCTCAAAAAGGAAAGGAAAGCCCCTAATGGCTAAATTCACAGAAGCTGTCGAAGTGATGAACAGCGGAAACAAAGAGCATATTGGTTCTCCACTAACCATCACTCTGGGCGATGAGTTTCAGGGAGTAGTAAAAAGTACATATGGGGCAGTTAAAATCTTATTGGATTTTGAATATCACCTTTTGAGAATGAAAACCCCTTTCAAGTTAAGGTATGTCGTTTATGAAGGCGAGATTGAGACGAAGATCAATCGATATAGCTCACATCAAATGCTCGGCCCAGGCCTTACTAAAGCCCGAAGTGAATTATCTAAATTAAAATCTACTAAAAACCGATTCATGGTCTTTTTGAAAGATGAATTACTATCAGATAAAATGAACTATGGCTTCTTTGTATTCCAGGGTATTGTTGATCGGTGGACGGTAGCCCAACGTAAAGTGGTGATTGCCTTATTGCATAACTTTGATTATAAAGAGGTAGCGAAAATTCTTAATAGGGATCCAACGGTGATATGGCGAAGGAAAAGATCATTAATGATCGATGAATACTTTTCAATTCGAAAGCTAATTATGCTGTTAGTTAACCCTAAATTGAAATGGACATAATTGATGCACTAAAAATTTTGGGAATTGTCCTTTCCGGTGAATTGATAATCCATTTGGTTTTCTATACGGTTAGCATGCTAATCCGTAAAATTAATCGAGATAAAATTACAAGAGCCAGTATTATCAAAGGACTTATTGAAAGGGCTTTTGTAGTTCTGGTTCTTTTAACTTCAAATGCATCTGCACTCACATTATTAGGAGCGTTGAAGATTGCCACGCGAATTAAAGACACAGAGGGATAAAGTTTCCAACGATTTCTTTTTGTTAGGAAATTTGATTTCGGTTCTATTTGGGATACTTTATTTTATAATAATTAGTAAACTGTTGGGTATATAATTCGCATGAGCAAAAAAATAGCAAAAGAAAACAAGAAATCAGAAGACGGTGTAGTTCACTCTATCGACATTGACGGCATGTACGAAAACTGGTTTCTTGATTATGCCTCGTATGTAATTTTGGAACGGGCGGTGCCGCGCATCGAAGACGGCCTCAAACCTGTGCAACGCAGGATCATGCACGCGCTGAAAGAAATGGACGATGGCCGCTTCAATAAAGTGGCGAACGTGATCGGCAGCACCATGCAATATCACCCGCATGGCGATGCAGCGATTGGTGAAGCGACTGTCAACCTTGGGCAAAAAGAAATTTTGTTTGACACCCAAGGAAACTGGGGCGATGTGCGCACGGGCGACCCCGCTGCTGCACCTCGTTACATTGAAGTGCGTCCTTCCAAGTTTGCGTTGGATGTGGTGTACAATCCGCAAACTACCGAGTGGCAACTTTCGTATGATGGAAGAAAAAAAGAGCCGGTCACGCTTCCGGTAAAATTTCCTTTGCTGTTGGCGCAAGGCGTGGAAGGGATTGCCGTGGGGTTGTCAACAAAAATTCTTCCTCACAATTTTTGTGAACTGATTAAATCGTCTATTGATATTTTGAAAGGGAAGAGCCCAAAAATCTACCCCGATTTTCCTACGGGTGGCATTGCCGATTTTTCGGAATACGATCAGGGCTATCGCGGAGGGAAAATTAAAGTAAGGGCACGCATCGAGATCATTGATAAAAAAATAATTGCGATCAAAGACATTCCGTTTGGCACGACTACCACTTCGGTGATGGAATCTATTGTGAAGGCGAGCGAGAAAGGAAAAATCAAAGTGAAGCAAGTGGTGGACAACACGGCTAAGGATGTGGAGATTTTGGTAAACCTGCAACCAGGCCTTTCTCCTGAAATTGCCATCGATGCATTGTATGCCTTTACCGATTGCGAAGTTTCCATTTCACCGAACGCTTGTGTGATTGTGGGCGACAAGCCGATGTTCATGAAGGTGAACGAAATTTTGAAAGTCAATACAGCGAATACGTTGGTGTTGCTGAAGCGCGAATTGGAAATCCGAAGAGGCGAATTGATGGAGAAAATTTTATTCTCTTCACTCGAAAAGATTTTCATTGAGAAAAGAATCTATCGCCTCATAGAAGAATCCGAAACGTTTGAAGAGGTCATCACCACAGCCGATAAAGGACTGAAGCCATACAAAAAACAATTCTATCGCGAGATTACGAGAGACGATATTTTACGCCTGCTGGAGATTCGCATCAAACGGATTTCAAAATACGATTCGTTCAAGGCCGATGAACAGATGCGCGATTTTGAAAAAGAATTGAAAGAAGTGTTGCATCACCTGAAACATTTGACAGCGTATGCGATTGCGTACTATCAAAACTTATTGGACAAATACGGAAAAGGCCGTGAGCGCAAAACGGAGATCAAGAGTTTTCAGTCGGTGACGGCCACAGAAGTAATTGCCAATAACCAGAAGTTGTACGTAAATCGCGAAGACGGATTTATTGGTTGGGGGTTGAAGAAAGATGAATTCATTGCAGACTGTTCAGAGTTGGACGATGTGATTGCTATTCGCAGGGATGGCAAAGTAAAAGTGAGCCGCATCAGCGAAAAAGTGTTTATGGGCAAAGATATTTTGCACGTGAGCATTTGGAAGAAAGGGGATGAACGCATGGTGTACAATTTGATTTACAGCGATGGCAAGAGCGGCAAGACTTTTGCGAAACGCTTCTTCATGCCCGCCATCATCCGCGATAAAGAATACAACCTCGATCAGGGAAACCCGAACAGTAAAGTGCATTATCTCAGTGCCAATCCAAATGGCGAAGCGGAGATGGTAGAAGTGAAGTTGAGCCAGGCCAGCACCGCGCGCAAAAAGATTTTTGATTTTGATTTTTCAGAATTGGAAATCAAAGGCCGAGGTGCAAGAGGAAATACGATCACCAAGTATCCGGTACGCAAAGTAGATTTTAGAGAAGCAAAAGGCTCAACGTTGAGCGGACTTGAATTATGGTTTGATGTAGCGAGCGGCCGCCTGAACAAAGACAAGCGCGGCTGGCACGTGGGCAAGTTTGATGGCGATGATCAGATTCTTTCCATTACTAAATCTGGAAACTATAAAATTACTAATTATGAACTGACGAACCGTTATGAGCCAGAACACAAAACTTTGTTGATGGAGAAATTCAATCCCAAGAAAGCTATTTCTGCGGTGTATGTAGATGGCGAGAGTAAACAATA
>JAYWDN010000141.1:0-3269 GCA_043780615.1 Bacteroidota bacterium
GTGAGGATGGATTGAGTACTCAGGTCGATGTAAAAGGCCATGCCCAACCAAAGCATCCCAACGCCAAGAAATCCGGCAAGGAAAGCCACTGTTTTTTTATTTTGGAAAAAATAACTGACACCAAAAGCAACGATGGCCATTGTCCACCACGGGAAAAAATATTGAACAATGAAACTGCCGATGATGGTAACGAGTAGTTGCTGAAAGAATTTCATTTTCATTTTGATTTTAAAGTAGAGGTGGTCATGGTGTAGGGGCGCAATTGTTCTGCCGATGAATTGAAGTGCAGATTGAAGTAGCGGTCGGCCGTCCATACGCCAATCATGTTGTTGTAGTACGGGCTGCCGGGGTTTCCCGATTGGCCGCCCGGATAAACACCCCACGCTTTCACGCCTGCTTTTTCTAAGCTCACCACCATCCGCCAACTGGGGCCGTTGCGCTTGCCGTGTGCGTTGATGATGCTGTTGTTGCCCCCGTGCCGCACGTGATAGCTGAACGGTGCCAGCCGCGACAGGTGCTGGATGTACGAATCTTTGAACTCCGCCCAGGTGGGATCCTTTTTATTTTCTTGCTTCCATTTTTCAATTTCTTTCACGCCTTCCGAAAAAGATTTGCGTGCCACATCCGTGATCGATTCTTTTTCGGGCGTGGATTGGATGTCGTAAAAACTAAGTTCGGGTTTTTCTTTGATGAGCTGCATGGTGTTGTAGATGGTGGGCTCGGGCAATGAGATTTTAGATTCAAAGATTTCATCCCAGATCATTGGGTAGATTTTTCGAAGCCAGGCTTCATAATACGAAGCACCCTCCGAAGTGATCGTGTTGTTGAAATCCCACGTCTTCAATTTTTGATAGGCAATCTTTTCTTGCGCGTTCAGTTTGGTGGAGTCCAACATTTTCAACCAAACAGGCAAACTCTCTGCGGCTTTTAAATTGAAATTATCGGCTTGCATTTTCATCATGTCAAGTGGTGTAGTGTTTTTTATCGCGCCAAGCAGTTGGTTGATCCTGCGGTTGCGGAAAGCTTCATAGCTGGTGGCGGTGATGTAGTAGGGATAGGTTTCGTCAACCGGGTATTGATTGGCCGAACTCACAAACCCGCGGCTTGGGTTTTTATATGCAATGTTTTGATCGTTGGGGATGAAGGCCTTCCACTCGGTAGAAGTTTTTGTCCCGTCCAATACAAACTTGCCCTCGTCTTTTTTGCGCACCGGGTATTTCCCTTGGATGCGCATGGCGATGTCGCCACTGACAGAAGCGAAAACAAAATTTTGTGCGGGCGAATAATAATGGTTCAACGCTTCCATGTAGTCGCGATGATTTTTTCCTTTGTTCAGCAAATAAAATGCGAGTAGTTCTTTTGACGGGTCATGAGCGATCCAGCGAAAAGCGTAATGATTTTTTTCGCTGTCACCATGATAGCTTTCATCATACGTTACTGGACCATGATGAGTGTAAATCACGGTGTCGTAAACGGGAGGCTTGCCTTTGACAAAAATTTTCTCCACCACTTTTCGTGTGCGCTTCCATGCGCCATCGCTCAAGTATTCGTTTTTGGATTTGTCTTTAAATTGGATTTTGTACCAATCCACCAAGTCGCGCTGTGCGTTGGTCACGCCCCAGGCGATGGAATCGTTGAAGCCACTGATCACGGCAGGGGTTCCTGGCAATGATGCGCCCATGGTGTTGATGCCGGGTGCGCTCAGGTGCACGATATACCAAATCGATGGAAGGTTGAGTTCGAGGTGCGGGTCGTTGCAAAGGATTGGCGAGCCTGATGCGGTTTTGCTTCCGGCCACCGCCCAGTTATTGCTGCCCACATCGGGCTGAGATTTCTCCATTGGTTTTATTTGCACGATGTCTTTTGGTAAAGCAGATGGCACATTATCGATCGTGACGGGTTTAAATTTCCACCCGTTGGGATGGTCAACAATAGGGTCGCCCGTATGTTCGTTGTCGGGGTAGAGCAGGTCCAGCGTTTCTTTTCCAAAAAGTTTTAGCCCGTTGGTCATTTCAAAATCTTTGCCGCCAATGTTCAGCGTCTTGGCCATGTACTTGAGCAGCAGTCCGCTCTTCATGGGCGACCACGGCTCGGGCCAATAATCCAAAAGTTTGTATTCGAGCGGAAGTTTTTCATAATCGAGCGACTGTATGAAAGCATTGACGCCTTCGCTGTAGCGTGTGGTTATCATTTGTGTGACGGGGTCTTTCTCCATTTCTGTCAACGAGTTTTGCGCGGCATAGACCATGCCCAACCTGCGCTGACCACGGTCGAAGTCGGTGGCGGCTGCACCAATTATTTCGGCTATGCGCCCGGCTGCTGCGTGGGTTTGAAATTCCATTTGCCACAGTCGGTGCTGCGCGGTGATGTAGCCTTGCGCAAAAAATAAATCTTCTTCGCTGGCCGCATAAACATGGGGCACGAGGGCACTGTCGTAAACCACCGAAACTTCTTTGTTCATGCCAACGAGTTGGGCTTCTGTCGGTTTAATTTTTTTCGTATCAGCATTTTTCCAAAACCCATGAAAGGGATCAAGGAATTTTCCCAGCGGTGGAATCGGCTTGCCGAAATCCCATGAGCGGTTGAGTGCGTAGATCAAACCAACGGTAACGAGTGAGAGCGCAAGTGCTTTGATGAATTGCATACGGTAATGAATTATTTCCTAATTTTCGGGAATATTTAGCATTATGCAAAGGCAAACGGTTACCGTCAGCACACTAAAAACGATTTATTTTTTTCTGCGCGGCAGCCAAAAGCAAACCCAGTACTAACTTTGTGAGATCATTCCATACAATTCGTATCCACGGGCAGGTAAAACCTGCTTTTCTTTTCTTGTTGGGAGCCCTGCTGATTGCGGGCTGCGTCACCAACAAGCAAGTGCTGTTTTTGCAACACAACAAATTGGATGTGGACGCAAAAAAATTCCCTGCCGATAGTTTGCTCAGAACCTATGATGTAGCCGACAAGCAATATCGGGTGCAGCCCGAAGACATGCTCTCGGTGCGTATTGAAAGCCTTACGCCACAAGAGTTCGACATCTATTCGCGCTCGGTTGGTGGTGGACAGAGCGGACAGAGTGGCTCTGCCGTGGGAGGCAGCACGTTATTGCTTGGTGATTTGATCGACCACCATGGCGACATTCCTTTTATCCTTACGGGAAAAGTAAATGTAGCCGGGCTAACGATCTATGAAATACAAGACAAGATTCAAAAAATTGCAGACGAGTATTTGAAGAGCCCCATTGTTAGGATTAGGCTATTGAACTATCG
>JAYWDN010000142.1:0-3209 GCA_043780615.1 Bacteroidota bacterium
TGGTTTAAAAATGACACCATTCAATGTTGCTACCACGGGTGGGAATTTGGCACGGACGGGGTTTGCAAAAATATTCCTGCGCTGCCACCCGGTGGCATCTTGGACATTTCTAAAATAAAAGTCTTCCAATATCCTTGTAAAGAAATAAGCGGTACTGTTTGGGTTTATATTCCCGAAAAGAAATTGCCCAGCACTGAACCGAAAATGCCACCACCGGATTTGGTTCTTTCAAAAGACAAAAGATTTCTTCATGTGGAAACCGTAAGACTGCCCGCAGATATTGACCACTCCGTGATCGGACTGATCGATCCATCGCACGTTACGTTTGTCCACCAATCGTGGTATTGGCGGTCGGCAAAGAAATTGAAATTGAAAGAAAAGAAATTCGAACCAACACCGCTCGGTTTTAAAATGGTTCGCCATGCGCCCTCCAACAATTCGAAAGGCTACGGGATTTTGAAAGGCGGAACGAGTACCGAAATCACGTTTGAAATCCCCGGCATCCGCACCGAGCATATCAAAGTGGGGGCGAAAGACGAAATCATTTCTATCACCGTGCTCACTCCATTGAACGAACACGAGACGGAGCTCACACATATTTTTTATAGCTCGCTGGCACTTTCGCGCTGGCTGTGGTGGCCGTTAAAAAAATTGGGCAAGCAATTTATCGGGCAAGACTTGGGTGTGTTTCAAAAACTGAGCGAAGGCTTGAAATCAAAACCCACGCTCATGCTCATTGGCGAGCCCGATATGCAAGCGCGTTGGTACTATGAAATCAAAAGGTTGTGGGCACTGTCGCAACAAAACAATGAACCGTTTGTCAATCCTGTGAAGGAACAAATCTTGCATTGGGTAACCTAAAATTTTCAGTTATGAAATTCAAAAGCCTAAAAGCCTATTATTCATTCCTCGGAACGGTGTGTCTGCTTATTGGCGTATGGATAACGTATGCGTATGTGTACAAACCTTTGCAGCAAGCAAGGGCTCATGAAGAAAGAGTTGAGTATAGTATAAAAGCATTGTTTGTTTCCCCGCTTTGTATTTTTGTGGGAGCAGGCGTGTTGATTATGGCCGTCATCAACTCGGAAGACAAACTGAAGCAGTTGGCACAATCTAACAGAGTGCTTAAAACAAGTGGGGCACCAAAAAATAAGAAGAGTACATTGATTACAATTCTAATTGTTCTTCTGGTATTTGTGCCGCCAATTCTTTTTTACTTCTGATTTAAAAATGAAATGGCCAAATATGGTTATGATGTTTCTTTTTGAAGGAATAAAAATAAAAGCAAACCTATAAGCCGGGTTCTGTCACTCAATTGCTTGAGGTGCTTATCATTTATCTAGCCATGCAGTTGCCCGCATGATCGAGCAGTCTACCCAATCGCGCCAGTCTTTTCAAACTCATAACGGACCGCTATGTCTTTCGAAGCGCGACCTATTTGACCTTTCAACCCGTAAGGCTTGCCATGCCCTCGATGTCACCATCGAAGCGGTGGGCTCTTACCCCACCTTTTCACCTTTTCCCATCCCGACAAGTCGGGGCGAGTAGTTTGTTTTCTGTGGCGCTGTCTGTATCCTTCTTGCGAAAAACCCTTCCCGTTAGGAAGTACGGTGCCCTATGTTGCCCGGACTTTCCTTCCCGATCCCGATAGCTATCGGGACGGAACGATAAGCCGGTTTGCTTTTTCGCAAAGGTAGCGCAGGCGCACGACAGTTTTTTGAAAAATATTTTTTGAGCTTGCACGATTTCAAAATAGGGGCATCTCTAAAAACTCCCCTACACCTTCTCTTCCGGAGAAGGGGAAGGGGTTGAGGTAGTCAAAGGCAAGGTTTTTAGAGATGCCCTTCTTTTATTGGTCGTGGTAGCGCATTTCTTTTTCGCGCTCGGCATCTTCTTTTTCGCGCTTGATGCGCACTTTGGCCGGTGGCCCCACCATGATGGGCACTCGCTCTACCTCCACGTTGGCCAATTCCAAACCGTACATTTCTTCGGTGGTTAAACTGTGGTTTTTGATGAAGCGATAGCCTTGAATGATCACGTTATTAAAAGACGAAATCTCACTGTCCACCGAGGCCAACGAATGCAAGATGATAAACTTAAAATCAGACGGCATGCTGTGCTTGCGCAACGACTCGTAGTGGCTGATCAAATCAATCTCTGCTGCCTCGGCCATGTCGTGCAAGATGCGGTTGAACAACAAGTTCACCCGGTGGTCAGCTTTAAAGCCAAGTTTGATGCGCACAAAAAAACATTTTTTGGGGATGATCGTATCGACAGAATATTTTGACGTGTAAGGACTATCAACGGTGTCCACATGGATGAACCAATACACATCGGCACGCTTGGGGCGTTTTTTAAAAATAGAGTAAATGATATTTGAATCGATGTATCGCTTGCTGTTGGCCACCGACATGTACACCAAATTGGTGGCTTCGCGAGGGATGGAGTTATCGGCCTGCAAATCCTGGATCATCGGCACATAATGTTTCAAATCCACAAACTCAGTATGCAAGTCGCGCAGTTCGCGTGCTCTCATCAAAATAAACATCATCAAGAAAAACAGGAGCGCAATGGCAAATGAAAACCAACCCCCGTGCACAAATTTGCTGAGGTTCGAAATCAAGAAGGCACCTTCTACGGTAAAAAAAACAATGGCGATAACGGAAGATCGAATGGTTGATTTTTTTGCCGTTGAAAAATAATAAACGAGCAGTGCGGTAGTCATCAACATGTTGAACGTAATGGCAAGCCCATAGGCCGCTTGCATCGAGTCGGATTCCTTGAAATACAAAACCACCATGGAACTACCCATCAACAATATCCAGTTGATGGCCGGGATATAAATCTGTCCTTTCATTTGACTTGGGTAGCGCACGCGCGTGGCCGGCCATAATTTTAATTTCATGGCTTCGTTCACCAACGTAAACGTGCCCGAGATCAACGCCTGGCTGGCAATGACGGTGGCCATCGTGGCAATGACAACACCAAAGATCAAGAACCCGTCAGGGATCATGGCAAAGAAAGGAATTGTGGAGTCCAGTGTTTTGCCTTCAAAGTTTGAAAGCATCCAAGCACCTTGGCCAAAATAGCTCAACAGCAAACTGATTTTTACAAATCCCCAACCCAAACGGATGTTGGACTTTCCGCAATGCCCAAGGTCTGAGTACATCGCTTCAGCTCCGGTTGTACAAAGAAAGACAGCCCCCAAA
>JAYWDN010000143.1:0-3205 GCA_043780615.1 Bacteroidota bacterium
AGAGGCTTTGCTGAAAAGATTGGTAGTATTTGATAGCGACCCTAAGAAAGCATTTACAGGCAAAAACAGCTTGGATAAAAAACCTATCTATTTAGATGAGCTGCAAACCATGAGAGTGCCAGAAAAAGTAAAGTTAGTATGGCAAGAAACAGTTTACACCATCCGTAAAGATATATCGCC
Organism: Bacteroidota bacterium; assembly: GCA_043780615.1. GTDB lineage: Bacteria > Bacteroidota > Bacteroidia > Cytophagales > Cyclobacteriaceae > ELB16-189. The sequence goes on from JAYWDN010000143.1 coordinate 181, forward strand.
AAATCTATTTAAAGACTCAAAAAAGAACGATGACTTCATCAACAGAGTAGAGGATGTATTTGACAATGCCGCAAAAGAAGCCTTGAAAAAGCACTATGCCAAAACACAAGCAGAGGTAGAAGCTTTTAACCAAACAGTAACAAAAGAAAAAGACAAGAAGAAAGTACTTGAAGCTGCCTTTACTAACCTTGGCGAAAACCCTATTTGGTTGAACAAAGAAAAAGGATTGTGCATCAAACGGGTAACAGTAGAAGGCATAAGCAATGCCGTGGCACTGCATCATAAAAAAGACAAAAACGGGAAGGCTATTTTAGATGAGAACAATAGAAAAATAGAAACCGATTTTGTCAATACTGGCAACAACCATCACGTTGCGATCTATAGAGATCAGGATGGAGTGCTGCAAGAGCAAACTGTTCTTCCATTTTATGAGGCCGTGGAAAGAGTGAATCAAGCACAGCCAATCATAAACAAAACTTACCGACAGGATGAAGGCTGGCAATTCTTGTTTACAATGAAGCAAAACGAATACTTTGTTTTCCCTAATGAAAAGACGGGGTTTAATCCGAATGATGTCAATCTATTGGATCCTGATAATTATGGGTTGATCAGCCCGAACCTATTTAGGGTGCAAAAAATCGCCACCAAAAATTATATGTTCAGGCATCATTTGGAAACTACTGTAAACAATCAAAAAGAATTAAATGGTATTGCGTACAAATCTCAACTTGGCTTAAATTCAATTACAGGAATAGCAAAAGTTCGAATTGATCATTTAGGTAAGATTGTCCAAGTAGGCGAATACTAAAATTTTTAAGTTGAAATTCTCAACCAAGGTTTGACCAAAATAAAATAGTCGAATGCAACCTGAAAAATCTTACCATATCTACACCCACGCCAATGGCTTCGAGAACCTGTTTCTATCGGATGAGAACTATCGGTATTTTTTACAACGCTATGAATATTTTATCCCTTCTATTGCCGATACACTTGCATACTGCTTAATGCCAAACCATATTCATTTTCTGGTCAGCATTAAAAGCGAAAAATTATTACTTGAACTTTATCGAAATAAATATCCCGAAAAGGAAATACCAGCAACTCTTCGAGGGTTCAAAACCCTCGAAGAGTTTATCATCCGCCAGTTCAGTCATCTTTTCAATTCTTATACGCAAGCGTTCAATAAAATGTACAAACGAAGGGGCAGCCTCTTTATTCATTCCTTCAAACGAAAAGAAATTGAAAGCGACCAGCAACTTACCAATACCATACACTATATCCACGTCAATCCTGTGCACCACGGCTTTGTAAAAAATATCAGCGATTGGCCCTGGAGCTCGTATCAAATATTGTTGAACGATAATCCTACGATGCTGAAACGCGAAGAAATTTTAGCTTGGTTTGGAAACCGCGTTGAATTTGAAAGATTTCACCAACAGGTAATCAATATAAAATCTATCCAACCCAACGTTGGTTTTGAGCACTCGATGGATTTATAAAATAAAAGTAATGATCAAGCGCACCCTTTACTTTGGCAACCCCGCTTACCTAAGCACCAACTTAGAGCAACTTGTAGTGCGCTTGCCCGAAGTTGAAAAAAATAATACACTACCCGATAGTTTTAAAAAAGAAGCGCATGCCAGTATACCAATCGAAGACATTGGCATTGTTATTCTCGATCATCAACAAATTGTCATCTCGCAAGCACTCATTGCAAAGTTGCTCGAAAATAATGTTGCGTTTATCACGTGCAACAACACGCATCACCCTGTTGGTTTGCTTTTAAATTTAGAAAGCCACTCGTTGCAAAGCCAACGGTTTCAGGCACAGATAGAAGCAAGCGAACCACTAAAAAAACAATTGTGGCAACAAACCGTCAAAGCAAAAATTAAAAATCAAGCCGCCATACTTGCACAACAAGGTTATGAAATAGAAAATATGTTGCATTGGGCCGATGTGGTAAAATCGGGCGACCCCGAAAATTTAGAAGGCCGTGCAGCCGCTTGGTATTGGGCTCATCTCTTTAAAACAAATAAAAATTTTATACGCGACCCAGCGGGTATGCCGCCCAACAATTTGTTGAATTATGGTTATGCTATTTTACGCGCAACGGTGGCGCGCGCCCTGGTGGGCTCGGGCTTGTTGCCCACCTTGGGTATTTTTCACCGCAACCAATACAATGCCTATTGCCTTGCCGATGATATGATGGAACCGTACCGGCCGTTTGTAGATCAAATTATTTTGCAAATCATGGAAGAAGATTCCAATGCTGAAGAACTAACACCCGATGTAAAAAAGAAATTGCTCGTGTTGCCAACGGTAGATGTAACCCTGCAAGGCGAAACCAGCCCGTTGATGATTGCCGTGCAGCGCACCACGGCTTCGTTGGCACGATGTTTTCTTAGTGAAACACGAAAAATAAGTTTCCCCGAAATGGAATGAAAACCGAGCGGCTCAACGCTTACCGCATTATGTGGATCATGGTCATGTTTGATTTGCCTACCGAAACCAAGAAAGACAAAAAGAACTATACCGATTTTCGCAAGAAGATGATGAAAGACGGCTTCACCATGTTTCAGTTCAGTGCCTACCTTCGCCACTGCGCCAGCAGAGAAAATGCCGAAGTACATGCAAAGCGGGTGAAAAATAATTTGCCGCCCAAAGGCCATGTGGGCATACTCACCATTACCGACAAACAGTTTGGTTTGATGCAGGTTTTTTATGGCGGGGTTGAAAAAGAAAAAGCCCCGATACCACAACAGTTAGAACTGTTTTAGCGCGGGGCTCTTGCCGAAGATTGCACCAGTTTTTTAAATTGTAATTTTTACTGTAACTCTTTGACGAAGAAAGCATTGCCGGTGGGTACTCTGTATGCAATCTTCAAAGAACACAATCTGAAAGCAAATCACAACAGTGAAATGCTGGAAAGAGCGAAAAGGGAGTCTGTATGCAATCTTCAAAGAACACAATCTGAAAGCAAATCACAACAATACGATGCTTCCGAAGTGCTGACACAAATCTGTAT
>JAYWDN010000144.1:0-22228 GCA_043780615.1 Bacteroidota bacterium
ACGCAACTATAGGATAAGGTATCAATAAGGCGTAGTCGATATGGTACATCTTCACGGGTTATCACAATCGAGTGCTTCTTAAGCGCTGAGGCCGCGAAATACCCGATAGCGGGAATTGAGTTTGGAGTAGTGGAGAAGATGTTGCCTACAGCCTTCGGGGGAGGGATCTGAAACAAATTGCTGCTGTTCCCTTTTTGGATTTTTACATTTTTCCAAAAATTATAGATCACCTCAGAAGGATTCAGTTGTTCTATTTCTAGATAATATTTATCATAAAATGTTCTCCTGTTGGCTTCAATAAAAGCAATATTCAACTTATTAATTTTTCCGTTGCTAATGAATTTTAGATCGGAGATGAGTGGCCTACTATTGTATTGAGTTACCCAGCAGGTGCAGCATTGACAATCGGCTAGTGGCCCCACAAGCTTGGTAGAAAGCAGGTCTGGTTTATCAACAGTGTATCCGCTGCAAGGAGCCGGATCGGGAATAAATACCTGAGGCTCCATTGGCGGACGTGATATGTATAGTTTTAATCTTCGATGAGGATATGTGAGAATCTCAAACGTGCCCGTCCATCTCCACCATACTCGCTCCTCTTGTTCTGGGAGAACTTCACTATCAAGGAAAATAGTAAAGCCATTGGTGGAGGTAATTTGCATATTGGCATCGGTCGATTCATTTTGAACAAACTCGTAGCGCAAGTTTGTAAAATCACCCACAGGCAAAAGCTTCTCAGGCGAGGATTGATAAACACTACCTTCTTTAGTCGTGATGGTGATCGAATAGGTTCTTCCAATTACTCCTTGAAAAACTGAGGTATAATAATTGCCCGATGAGTTCTCTGTCAACGTTTCAATGTTTCCTTCATCGTCATGAATTATGACACTTGCATCTGAGACCGGGATTGGTTTATCAAATTGATCTGTAGCGGTCACCGGTTTTGCCTTTGAAATTTTAACAACATAAGGCCCTGGCTGGTCGGTAATCAACCCCTCAACCACAACTGTTTCCTGAAATTTAGAATTGGTAATATCGTAGGGTGTTATACAAGAATCTGTAATGCTGAAGGCGAAGGCTATGGACAAAAAAATCTTCATGATCAAATCTTAAAACAATAGGAACTGAACGCAAGATTGCTCCAACTGATAGGTAATTGAACCCCATTCATCAAAGATTTCATTTAAGTTTTAGATTAGATTTGGCGAGAATTGATTTTTTCAAAGGATTCTGGCTCCTGCTGGCTAAGGCAATGAAATGAGCCAAGCCCCCAGATAATGTCAGTTGAGTCGAGCCCAACCACTTTTCTGTCTGTGAAACAGTTTTGTAAAATTGACAAAGCCTTTTCATCGTTCTTGTCGCGAAAGGTAGGGGCCACCACATAATTATTGGCGATATAAAAATTAGCGTACGATGCCGGCAATCGTTGGTCTTGATAAATAATTGACGCAGGCATCGGGAGTTCAACAATGTTCAACGATCTTCCATTTTCTAATTTCATCTTTTCAAGCATCTCTAAATTCTCTTTTAACGGTTTGTAATTTTCATCCTTCTTGTTTTCTTCCATCACCGTCACAATAGTATCTTCATTTACAAAACGGGTGATGTCATCGATGTGGCCATCGGTGTCATCGCCAACGATACCATCGCCCAGCCACAAAATAGTGGAGACTCCATAATAATCGATCAGAAAGTTTTCAATTTGATCTTTCGCCAAATGCGGGTTGCGGTTGGGGTTGAGCAAGCACGAAGTGGTGGTCAGCACCGTTCCCCTTCCATTGAAATCAACCGAGCCACCTTCCATTACAATTCCCGGCAAGGCCAACGGTAAATTATAATGTTTCGCAATTGAGATGGGAATTTGATTATCCAAATCGAACGGAGGGTATTTGTTTCCCCACGCGTTGTAGTTCCACTTCACCACCATTTTCTTTTTTTCTTTCGGGTTGATCAAAAATGCTGGCCCATGATCGCGACACCAAGCATCGTTGGTAGAGTGAAAAAAAAATTGAATGTTATTTAAATCTGCTCCGGCTTTTTGCAAATGACCGATGGCTTTTTGCTTCATCACTTCATCGGCTACATTGATATTTACTTTTTCACCTTCGGCCACTAATTTTACAAACTGAGCATACACCGGAAAAATTGTTTCGATCTTGCCCGGCCACGATTCTTCCTTGTGCGGCCAGCTCAGCCATGTGGCCGAATGCTTCGAAAATTCTGCGGGGAAAAAATATCCGAGTTCTTTAGGGGTTCTAACCGATTCCATTATATTTCAAGTCGCTTGATCCTATTTTCAACCCACAAGTTAATACTTCGAACGGAAAGGTTTTATATTATAGGACGCCATTACCAAACAAAAAAGCCGAAGATATGCCCTCGGCTTTCTAAGGTTCTTTGTAAAAATCTACCCCTTCACCGCAAAAGTCACTTTTGTGTTTTCCCAAAGTAAATCTACGTTGCCTCCATTAATTTCAATTTTGAAGGTCTCTACAAACTTTTCTGTCTTAGCAGGTTTTACTTTTACACGAAGAGCATCGTCCGATTCGGAGTATTCCGTTCCCCACTGAGTGGCAACTTTATTAAAGATGATTACCCATTCTGTTTCTCCAGGAATGGAATAAAGAGAATACTTTCCTTTCGGCAATTCCTTGCCTTCTACTTTTACATTTTTATCGACCTCAAAAGTAGTGGCCTCGTTGGCGCCTGTGCGCCACACTTTGCCAAACCCTTCTTTGCCTCCCAGCATTTTTCTTCCTTTGGCCGAAGGGGCACTGTAATCGATTACGATTTTTGTTCCATCTACCGTGCCTTCAGCTTTGGCAGGAGGACTCGGCCGTTTGCTTTTGTCTTTTTGCGCAAACGATGCGAGCGATACAAAGCAGGCAATTACTACGAGAGTGAGTGAAATTTGTTTTTTCATATTCATTAAGGGTTAAAGTTTGCTAAAACAGGAAAGCGTCCCACAAATTGGGGGCGCTTTCCATTAGAAAATCCGGTAAAACCTGTAAACAGTTTTAATAACGACAGAATGTATTTTTTGGTTGTTGTAATGGCATGAAAAAAATTCAATCTCCTCTACGTTTTGCGCCCCGCGCGGCCTGTGCCGTCCACGGGTCTTCGGGCCAATGATGGCGCGGATAACGTCTGTGTAGTTCCTGCCGCACTTCGTGGTAGGTCGTTTTCCAAAAACTTTTCAAATCTTGCGTCACTTGTACAGGCTTGTAGCCAGGCGAAAGCAAGTGCAAAATAATTTTTGTGCGGCCTTCATTCACCGTTGGCGTTTCCAACAACCCAAACACTTCTTGCAACCGCACTTTCATAATCGGGGCGCTTCCGTCAGTGGCATATTCTAATTTGATCATCGAGCCGCTTGGCACTTCCAATTTTTCGGGCACCAATTTGTTGAACCGTTGCTGAAGGTCCCACGGCAGCAGCCCCATTACTATAGTGTTCATTTCCAAACGTTGAAAGTCACCGCGCTTGTTCACGTTGATGAGATACGGAGCAAGCCACTCTTTGGCTGTGCTCAACAAAGTTTGCTCGCTTACTTCCGGCCAGGCTTCGGCTGGCCGCCAAGTGCGCAGGCTCATCGCGCGCGCCTGCCACTGCTGTTGCTCTTCGCCCCAGTTCAACAATTTAAATCCTTCTTCGTGCAAAGCGGCACATAAAGTTTTTATTCGAATCGGTTCATCAATTTCTTTTAGCGGCAATGAAGTCAACACTAAATTTCCAATCCGTTTCTCAAGAGTCGCTGCGATCATGCCCCGCGCGGCATCCCATACCACCGATTTATTTTCTATTGCCAATGGCCATAAATCTTTTTCATCGATGGTGGCTGCCGAAAAAATTTTGCCTTCGCTCGCGCCCATGTCCATCGAAGCAATAACGAGCCACGGTTTTTGAAGGAGCGGATCGTGGTCTTGCAGTTTGCATACCCGACCATTGGCCAATTTATAGCGCGCACTTAATTTTTCAATTTGCTTGGCAATGCGTTCGGGATAAGCCTCGGTCAATAATTTTCCAACCTCGGTGTCGGCAAAAATCGAATTATCAACTTCAATTTTAAAAAGTCTGCGCCACGATGAAGCAAGTTTTTCAATCCGCTCAAAACTGTTTCGTTCACCGTTGACCCACTCGCCCTTTCGCCACCTTCTCAACAACTCAATGCGAAGTGCCAAGTCCACGCCAATTTCTTTGGGCAATGGATCGCGCTCTTCGAGCAACGCAGCAATGTCTATGGCAAGTCCCTCACCCCCTTCCTCTCTCCCCAGAGAGTGGGGTGTCCTGAAAGCACGAGGTGAGGGACTTAAAAGCATGTGCGCTATTCGCGGGTGCGTGGGCAATCGCAACATCTCCTTTCCACGCAAAGTGATTTTATTTTTTTCGATCGCGCCAAGCTGCTGGAGCAGTTCGGTAGCCTGCGCCACTGCGCCCGTTGGTGGCGGTGTGATCCAATTTAATTCGTACACTTCCGTTCCCCAATTAAAAAGTTCGAGCATGAGCGGAGCAAGGTCGGCTTCTAAAATTTCTGGTTGACGGGCAGGCTGCAAATGTTGGTGCGTTGCTTTCGGCCATAACCGATAGCATACGCCTGGCCCGAGGCGACCGGCACGACCTGCGCGTTGATCGGCTGCATCGCGTGTCACGCGAAGAGTTTCTAATTTGGTGAGACCTGAGTGTGGGTCAAACTTTGGAATACGCGCAAGACCACTGTCGATCACCGTTGTGATGCCTTCAATGGTCAACGAAGTTTCTGCGATGGAAGTGGCAAGCACTACTTTGCGCAATTTATTTTTGTTTGGCAAGATTGCTTCTTGTTGTTTTTGAAAAGGCAAGTCGCCATAGAGTGGAAAAATCTTAGCACCATTATTCTCTGTTTCCAAAATTTCTTGCACGCGCCCGATCTCGCCCGCACCGGGAAGAAAAACAAGAATGTCTCCAGCTTGTTCTCTCAACGCGCACTTGATAAGCCGCGAAACAGAAATCGCAATCGGTTCATGCTTATCAACCGCTTCGTATTTTATTTCAATGGGAAATTGTCTGCCCAGGCTGGTAACAATCGGGGCGTTATTTAAAACAGAAGAAATTTTTTCTCCATCCAACGTAGCCGACATAATCAATACGCGCAAGTCATCGCGCAGCAGTTGTTGTACTTGACCGCACAACGCCAGTGCTAAATCGGCATGAAGGCTGCGTTCATGAAATTCATCGAAGATTACAAGCCCCACTCCCTCCAGTGCATTGTCGGTTTGCAACATGCGCGTGAGAATTCCTTCCGTCACCACTTCAATGCGGGCATTTTTTCCGATCACGTTTTCAAAGCGGATGCGATAGCCAACGGTCTCTCCAATCTTCTCATTCAATAAATCGGCCATGCGCATAGCCACTGATCTGGCGGCAAGCCTACGCGGCTGAAGCATGATTATTTTTTTGTTGGCCAACCATGGCTCGTTCAGAATCTCAAGTGGCACTATCGTGGATTTGCCAGCACCAGGCGGTGCTTGGAGGATCACGGTTTTAGAATCAATGAGTGTTAATTTTAACTGAGGAATTATTTCCGCAACGGGGAATTTCATTCTCATGTTTTTTAAAAAGTGCATAAGCCAGTACTTACTAGTTTTTTGTTATCAATGCCAACAAAGATTATTTTGTTTTCAGAAACTGAAAACGAAGCTCCTGACAATAAAAAAATATTAGGTGTTTTTGTTATGGTTGACTTGTAAACTTCCCCGTCATCGATAGTAACAATAACAGGAATTGCCTTTTTCGGAAAAGCCATTGGGGCAATTCTTTTTTGTGCTATGCCGCTCAAGTTTCTGTAGTTATCGTTAAAGACGATTCTTAATTTCTTATCTAAATTATTATAAAGGGGAATGTACGAATACAAAAGCGTTGGGGCAGTAATATAGAATAAGTGGTACTTCAAAATTGAAGTGCAGTAATTGATTGATCCATTTTTGTTACAGTCAATAATAAAAATATTACCTAATCGCTCACTTGGTAATGAACCATACTTCAAGCTTGGTTCAAACATCATAATAGTTCCACCATCATTTTATGAAATGAATCTCATGGTCTTAAAAGGAATTTTGAGGTTTTCATTAAATTTTTCTATGCCTTTTAGTATTTGATAATAGTGCACATTAGTTATTGAATGGCTTACAGAACTAACAATTCCATGGAAGATTCCATCGTAGGCTTGAGGCTTATCATGTTCCATCTGTAGAGATAAAAGACTCCAGTAATTATTATTTCTCCAGCACTATTCTCTTTGCATAGTAAATTGTCTGCAACCTTCCTTTCAAGATTAATCTCTATTTCCTTAAAACTATTAGTAGCCATATTATATACCCATAAACCGTTTACAATAGATTTGTCTTTGTAATTCAATTTGAATCCCCAAAAAAATACTTCACCATTATTGGATATAATTTGATTTTCAATTCCGACTTTATCAAATGGACTGCTGCTATCAAATTCTTTAGAAAGAATTTGCGATAAGTCTTGGTTCATTATTCTTAAAAGGAATTTACTCTTTTCTTGTTTTTCGTTACTTGAGATAAATCCTAGTAAAGAAATTTTAGTTGAGTCTGGGGAAATCATAAATTGAGATACATTACTCAACCTAAATTTGGTATTGATTTCTACAAGTTTTACCCTTGGCGATAATTCTTCACCATCATACGATATAATGACAGCATTGTATTCATACTTGCGAGACTCTTTATTATCTACTACGTATGCAATTAGGATTTTATCCTTAAAACAAATTTTACTATGCAAAGCAATTTTATTTTTACTTGGTTGAGATTCTTTTTGTTTTAGTACCTTTTTTGAAAATACTGTATTCCCGCTTGTATCAAGCTTAATCAAATAAATCGCGCTGTCATATTCTTTTATTATTAGGTAATTTTTTGTTGAGTTTTCAACTCCAACAAATTTGAAGTTATTAACAGGTAAGGGCTCTCCCCATTTTATGGGTTTACTTTGGCCAAACAAATCGGACGCAAAAGAGAGTAATATGATAGTAGATGCAGCCATACATTTATACAGCGGAAAGGAAGTCAGGCCTCTGGATTCGAGAGTTCTTCGTGAGATCATGGAGTTAAACTTTTGTTTTACTGAAAGGTAATTAAATTTTATCTTTAGGAGATTCAATAATTAATTGAAAAATTCAATGAGTGAAGTTGAAATTTATCATGCAAAGGATCAACCTATCGAAATTGTAGTTCGATTTGAAAATGAATCCGTTTGGCTTAACCAATATCAATTGGCTGAATTGTTTGACACAGGCAGAACCTCCATCCTCAAACACCTTAAAAACATATTCAAAACAAGAGAACTAAGCGAAAAACAAACATGTGCAAAATTTGCACATGTTCAAAAGGAGGGCAACAAGACTGTAAAAAGAGAGATTCTATACTATAATTTAGATGCAATCATATCAGTTGGCTACCGAGTGAATTCAAAACGCGGTACTCAATTCCGACAATGGGCTACGCAACGATTAAAAGATCATTTGGTAAATGGATTTACGATCAATCAAAAAAGACTTGATCAACTTCAGAAAACTATCCAACTGATCGGAAAGGGTATGCAGGCTGAAACCATTTCCCTGACAGAAGCAAAAGGATTATTAGAAATCATTTCCAACTACACTCATAGTTTTGTTCTTCTCAATCAGTTTGACAGTAACAACCTGAAGACAAATGAACTCAATGAAAATGTCTCTTACGAAATTCAATATGATGAAGCGATCAACGCCATTGCTGAATTAAAGAAGCAACTCGTTTTTAAAAAAGAAGCGAGTAATCTTTTTGGCAATCAAAAGGACGACAGCTTTGCTGGAATACTTGGCAATGTGGTTCAATCTTTTGGGAGCGAATATTTATACAAGAGTATCGAGGAGCAAGCTGCCCACTTACTTTATTTTGTTATCAAAAATCATCCATTCAATGATGGCAATAAACGGATTGGTGCTTTCCTTTTTATTTGGTTTTTAGAAAAGAACAAACATCGTTTCAAAAAAACAGGGGAATTGAAAATTAATGACAATGCTCTGGTGGCTTTGGCTTTGTTAGTAGCTCAAAGCAACCCGAGTGATAAAGACATCATGATCAAACTCATTGTCAACCTCATCAACGGATAACGTTAAAATAAAAATTCATTATGGCAAAATTGATTATCAACGGCTTCACTGAATTTCAAACCTACATTGGAAAAGAATTGGGTGCCTCCAATTATTTAAAAGTTACGCAAGAGCAGATCAACAAATTTGCCGAGGCCACACTGGATCAACAGTGGATTCATACCGATCCAGTGCGCGCAGCCAACGGCCCATTCAAAAGCACTATCGCGCACGGCTACTTGGCCTTATCGCTGGTGCCTTATCTCTGGGAAGAGATTGCCGACATCCGCAATGTGAAAATGCTAGTGAACTACGGCATCGAGAAAATGAAATTCAATCAGCCTGTGTTGGTGAACAACGAGGTGCGTCTTCGCGTAAGTTTAAAATCATTGAACGACCTTCGCGGAATTACGAAGGCTGAAATGGACATTGTGATGGAAATCAAAGACAACGCCAAGCCCGCGTTCACGGCTACGATTGTTTTTCTTTATCATTTTAATAATGATTAATTAGCCGATCATCAGTTTCAAAATCCATTGGCTAATTGACAATTGATCATTGACTAATCGCCTAACTCCCGTTAGCTAAATCCTCTCCTTCTCAGTAATTTTGGCTCAAACTATTTCTGTTTATGAGCACCGAGACGGCATCCGTTGAAAAGAAGGAAACCAAAGCCCGCGTTTACTCAGGGCATACTCCAGTTGAACCCTACAAACCAAAAAATAAAATCCGCATTGTAACAGCCGCGAGTTTGTTTGATGGCCACGATGCCGCTATCAACATCATGCGCAGGATTATCCAGTCCACTGGCTGCGAAGTGATTCATCTCGGTCACGACCGCAGTGCGGAAGAAGTAGTAAACACAGCCATCCAGGAAGATGCTCAAGCCATCGCGATGACAAGCTACCAAGGCGGCCACAATGAATATTTTAAATACATGCACGACTTGCTCAAAGAAAAAGGTGCGGGTCATATTAAAATTTTTGGTGGTGGCGGTGGTGTGATTTTGCCCGAAGAAATAAAAGAGTTGATGGCGTACGGCATCACTAAAATTTATACACCCGATGATGGTCGCGCGATGGGCTTGCAAGGAATGATCAACGATCTCGTAAAGCAAAGCGATTATCCAACGGGGAAAACTGTCGACAGTCGACAGTTGACAGTCGACAGTCATGCACAAATAGCACAGTTGATTTCTGGGGCTGAAAATTATTACGATAAACACAAAAAAGTTTTTGAAGAGATTAACGATAAAGCAAAAATTTCAAAAGCACCGGTGCTAGGAATCACCGGAACTGGCGGAGCAGGAAAATCTTCGATGGTGGACGAAATTGTGCGAAGGTTTCTGATCGACTTTAAAGACAAAACAATTGGACTGGTTTCGGTCGATCCCTCCAAAAGAAAAACTGGGGGTGCGTTGTTGGGCGATCGTATTCGCATGAACGCCATCAATAATCCGCGCGTGTATATGCGTTCGCTCGCCACTCGGCAAAGTAATTTGGCACTGTCGGCTTATGTGAAAGAAGCAATTCAGGTGATGAAGGCCGCAGGTTTTGATTTGATTATTTTAGAAACTTCCGGCATTGGCCAAAGCGATACCGAAATCCTTGACCATAGCGATGTGTCGCTCTACGTGATGACACCCGAGTACGGTGCTGCCACTCAACTTGAAAAAATCGACATGATTGATTTTGCCGATGTGATTGCGCTCAACAAATTTGACAAGCGCGGAGCACTCGATGCCTTGCGCGATGTGAAAAAACAATACCAACGCAACCATCAACTGTGGGAAAAGAAACCCGAAGACATGCCCGTGTTTGGCACGATCGCCTCGCAGTTCAACGACCCGGGCACGAACCAGCTCTACAAACATTTGATCGACAAGGTAGTGGAGAAGACGGGCGCTGATTTGAAATCCGATTTTCACATCACGCGCGAGATGAGCGAAAAGATTTTTGTAATCCCTCCCCATCGCACCCGCTACCTCAGCGAAATCTCTGAAGGCAATCGCAATTATGATCGGTGGGTAAATGAACAAGCCGCCATTGCCCAAAATCTATATGCGCTTCATCGTGTAGCCGCTCTCTTAAAATCGAACTCCTCCCCTTCTCCTCTGGAGAAGGGGCTGGGGGATGAGGCCTCTAAACTCCACTTAAACTTCGATCCCAAAAACCGTAAGCTCATTGAATCATGGGCTGAAAAAGCGCAACGTTATCGCGAGCCAGTTTTCAAATTCAAGGTACGCGACAAGGAAATCGGAATCCAAACACACACCGAGTCGCTTTCGCATTTACAGATTCCAAAAGTTTCGTTGCCGCGCTATGAAGCATGGGGCGATTTATTAAAATGGCAACTGCAAGAAAATGTGCCGGGCGAATTTCCATACACCGCAGGCATCTATCCATTCAAAAGAGAAGGCGAAGACCCTACACGGATGTTTGCTGGCGAGGGCGGACCAGAAAGAACTAACCGAAGATTTCATTATGTGAGCATGGGGCTACCGGCCAAGCGATTGTCCACCGCGTTTGATTCGGTTACGCTTTATGGAAACGATCCTGACTATCGTCCGGATATTTATGGTAAGATCGGCAACTCGGGTGTAAGCATTTGTTGTCTCGATGATGCAAAAAAATTATACAGCGGTTTCAACTTGGCTGATCCAAAAACTTCTGTATCCATGACCATCAATGGGCCCGCGCCCATGTTGCTTGGATATTTTTTGAATGCCGCCATTGACCAGCAATGCGAGATTTATATTAAGAAGAATGGATTGGAAGAGGAAGTAAAAAAGAAAATCAGTGGCCTCACCCCGATGCATTCCTCCCTCTCCTCTGGAGAGGGCCGGGGTGAAGTTCCCTCGTATCAAGGCTCATTACCAAAGGGAAACGATGGGCTCGGCTTGATGTTGCTTGGTGTAACGGGCGATCAGGTGTTGCCGAAAGAAGTTTATGAAAAAATAAAAACAGAAACTCTTCAACAAGTGCGCGGCACGGTGCAAGCCGATATTCTCAAAGAAGATCAGGCACAGAACACCTGTATTTTCTCTACCGAGTTCGCGTTGCGTTTGATGGGCGATGTGCAACAATATTTTATTGAAAAGAACATTCGCAATTTTTATTCGGTTTCCATTTCAGGCTATCACATTGCAGAAGCGGGCGCCAATCCAATCACACAACTGGCGTTCACGCTTTCGAATGGGTTCACTTACGTGGAGTATTATCTCAGCCGCGGCATGGACGTCAATGAGTTTGCTCCTAATCTTTCCTTTTTCTTCTCCAACGGAATTGATCCAGAATATTCAGTCATCGGTCGCGTAGCAAGAAGAATCTGGGCAAAGGCGATGAAAAATAAATACGGGGCCAACGCCCGCGCGCAAATGTTGAAGTACCACATTCAAACTTCGGGAAGATCGCTGCACGCACAAGAGATAGACTTCAACGACATCCGCACAACATTGCAAGCCTTATATGCGATCTATGATAATTGCAATTCGTTGCATACCAATGCCTACGATGAAGCGATCACCACACCTACGGAAGAATCGGTGCGCAGGGCGATGGCAATTCAATTGATCATTAATAAAGAATTAGGTCTCGCAAAAAATGAAAACTCGTTGCAAGGTTCGTTCATCATTGAAGAACTGACCGACCTTGTGGAAGAAGCCGTGCTAAAAGAATTTGATAGCATCACAGAGCGTGGCGGTGTGCTTGGCGCAATGGAAACCATGTACCAGCGTGGAAAGATTCAAGAAGAAAGCATGTATTATGAAACCTTGAAACATACCGGTGAGTATCCGATCATTGGCGTCAATACTTTTTTAAGCTCGAAAGGTTCGCCTACCATCATTCCTCAGGAAGTGATCCGTGCCACTACCGAAGAAAAAGAGTATCAAATCAAAATGTTGCGCAATCTGAACCAACGACACAATGATAAGTCTTCTGCGTTGTTGGATAGCGTTCAGCAGGCCGCTATCCAAAATAAAAATATTTTTGCGGAACTGATGGAAGCATGCAAGATTTGTTCGCTTGGGCAAATCACAAAAGCATTATTTGAAGTGGGCGGGCAGTATCGGAGGAACATGTGATCGAAAAATCGTCTGCCTCAATTCAAATGAAAAACATTTTTTGACTTCTCAGCTTCGTAGAGCAATTGTGTTTGGTATTTCAATTGTGCCGTTAAGAATCTATCTTTCTGCAGGTCATCGAGTTTTACAAACTGAAGACGTTCTTCAAAATCTAAGTTGAGTTCATTAGCCACCGTGTAATGCGAAGGAACTGTTGCGCTGCCACGGATCTTAAAATAAAGAAGGTACTCTTTAAACAGATTGCTGAGCGCAGTGCTTACCGGGTTGCCAAGGTCGATGTTCCAAAAATTAACTTCGCCACCCGGGTAATTTTTATCATGGAAGGTGCGGTAAAGTTTTTTAATTGAAAACAGATCGCTGCACTTTACAATGATGTCGGCCTCGCCTTGCGGGTAGCGTTTAATAATGCTTTCCAATTTTACCAACGAACCAATCTTTTCGGTGTTGGCCACGTGGTTAAAAAAAATCCCGAACGAAATATCTTTGGTTTCGGCATCGAGTAGCAACTGTTTGTAGCGCGGCTCGAAAATGTGCAGTGGCACTAACTCTCCCGGCAAGGGGAAAATGGCCAGTGGAAACATCGGTATTTTTACAAGCTCGGTCATTGCAGGATTAAACAGCTATTGGATCAACAATGTTTCAAAGAGGTGTCAGACACCTGGCTCTACATTTAAAACTTTACCACATAGTGCGGCTCAATTCCAAATCGTTCTTTCAATAATTCTTCGCCTGGCAAAAAAGACAAGTTGATAATAAACGAATAACCCGCCACCGTGCCGCCCAGTTGTTGTACCAAATGGCCAGCCGCAGTGGCCGTTCCGCCTGTGGCAAGCAAGTCGTCATGAAGCAACACGCGAGTGCCACGCGCAATAGCGTCTTCGTGCATTTCAATGGAAGCCGCACCGTATTCAAGTTGGTATTCTTCAGTAATTTTTTTGTAAGGCAGTTTCCCAGCCTTGCGGATGGGAATGAATGGGATCGCTAATTCTTGTGCTATCAGCGCACCAAAAATAAAACCGCGTGCCTCTACAGCGGCCAATGCCTGTATGTTTTGTTTTGAAAAATGATCTGCAATAGTTTCAACTACTTTCCTTCGTGCTGAAGGGTTGCCGAGCAATGGCGTGATGTCCTTGAATAAAATTCCGGGCTTGGGGAAATCGGGCACATCGCGCAAGAGCGGTTTTATCTTTTCTTCTAAAAGCATTTGTCAACCGATTAGTTTTCCGTTTAAAATTACTTGATCCACATAATTATTTCCGAAGTGATAAGGCAAGTAAGCCAACGATGAAGTCGGTCTAGTAATAAAGACATTCGCAATCTTACCTTTCGTTATACTGCCATGCGAATGTGAAAGCTCTAAAGCATAAGCCGTGTTGATGGTGGCCGCATTAAAAACTTCTTCGGGTGTCATTTTCATTTTGATGCACGCCAGTGAAAGCACGGTCTGCATATTGCCCGATGGCGCGCTGCCTGGATTGTAGTCGCTGGCGAGAGCGAGCGGCAACCCTTCGTCAATCATTTTTCTTGCTGGAGGAAATGGAAGGTTTAAAAAAAATGCAGCCACCGGAAGTGCCGTGGGAATCGTGCGGCTGCCTTTGAGCAAATTGATTTCTTCCTCTCCAATATTTTCCAGATGATCGACACTGATTGCTTTTGTCTTCACGCCCACTTGCACTCCGCCCGAGCGGTGAAGCTGGTTGGCATGGATGCGCGGTGTCATACCAAATTTTTTTCCTTCTTCTGCAATTTGTTCGGTTTCGTCAGGCGAGAAAAACCCTTCTTCACAAAACACATCAATGTAGTCGGCTAATTTATTTTCGGCCACAGCCGGAATCATTTCTTCGATCACTAATTTTATGTAATCGCTTTTCTTCATTTCCATCGGCACGGCATGGGCGCCCAAAAATGTAGTCTTCACGGTGAGTGGTGTTTCATTCCCGATCCTTCTTGCCACGCGCAACATTTTCAGTTCGTCTTTTACCGTGAGGCCATACCCACTTTTGATCTCTACCGCACCCGTGCCGAGCAGGATAATCTCGTGGGCACGTGCCAACGCTTTTTCAAAGAGTTCTTCTTCCGATGCTTCGCGCAATTTTTTTGCGGAGTTGAGAATACCTCCGCCTTTTGCAGCAATCTCGGCATAGGTTGCGCCTTTGATCTTCATTACAAATTCTTCCTCGCGACTTGCCGCAAAAACCAAGTGCGTATGGGAGTCCACAAAGCTTGGAAACACAAAACGATTCGAAGCATCGATCGTTTGTCTCGCCTGAACAGATGGAAGGCTTTCCATTTTTCCGAAATCAGAAATCAAACCGTCAGCAATCAGCAAGTATCCATTTGAAATTATGGGCAGTTCGCTCATGGCGCTGCCCGCAAGAAATGTCGGGGCAGTTTCCCTTACCTGTGCAAGGCCTTTGATATGGGTGATGAGAATATCATTGGCCATGCCAAAAAATTATTTGCCGAAGGATTCTACTTTGTTGTCGATGTTGGTGCCGTAGAGAGGGAAAGAGATTTTAAACATGGCAAAGAAACCTTGGCCTACTAAACTGGGGCGATAGCCAAACTCTCCGCCATACGACCAACTCAACGTGCGGTTGAATTTCCCATCGATGCCCGCACGAAAACCAAACGAGTTGGTCTTCAATGCTGACGTAGAATATTTTTCAGTATTGAAAATAACGGGGTCGAGGGTGAGCGATGGGGCAAACAGAATGTCGAAGAAGAGCGTCATCATTCCATCATCCACACCGTCATCGTACTTATCAAAATTCACGGCCACATTGCGGATCCACGTCATTGAGCCGCCCACATAAATATTAGTAGCGTGAATGTTGCCAAAAACGCTGAGCGTCTGCGGTTGGTTGTTGATGTCCTGATAGGTTGGTGACAAAGTTTTTCCCGATGGTGTCACCAAGTTGCTGTTAGTGAGATGTTGTTTGCTCAACGCGCGACTAATGTCGGTAGTACTGTTCCAAATGATGGCACCCAGGCGTGCACCATAAATCTTGCGCACCTTGCACGGCACTTCGGCATGGAGCGGCACGGTAGCTGCCCAGCGGTCGCCCTTCAAACTTTTTTTGAACAACACCATTTTTGTTTTCGAGTCTTCGTCAAAATCTTTGAAGTGATATGTGCCACCAATTTCATAATAGTTGAACACTTGGGGCTTGCCCGAGGCATACGAGCCTTGCACTAAATTTTTATTGGCCGACTGCCGATCGAAATCAAAAAATTCGCTGCTGTAAGCTTTTCTAAAATGTGCCTTTAAATCAAACTTGTCTTTGTGATAATAACTTGCCTCCAGCCCATAGCCCGCGTTCACATTGGTGGCAAACACCTCTCCGTACAGTGGTTGAAATCCAATAAACAATTTATTGATCGAGTAGGGCTCGTCATAAAGTTCTTCAAACGTAACCGTGGGTTTTTCTTTTTGTGCCTGTGCCCACACCAGGGTGGGTGCAACAAAGAGCAATGCTGCAATGAATTTTGCATTCATGCTCCATCGATACCAATCTGTGTCAAAAAGAAACTTCATGTCTTAAAAATAAAAAATTCAACCCGTAAGTTAATCAAAAGCTGCATGAGGCCTTCTTTGGTGTAAGGATTTTAGGAAAAAACGAATGAAAACAGGGTCTCACGGCTTGTTTATTACTTCGGGCATGCCACCTTTCAACACTATGAATGGCACTGTTCCGTTGTCATGGCTGGGTAGCATGCGGTAGCCCAAGCCAAGGGCGCCAGGCACTCCTTCTTGTTGCAGCCCGTTTTGAAAGTACACTCCATATTTTTTCAATGCATGGCCTACCACCATCATAAACTCAAAACCTTTTTGCGCATACAGGCTTGGCAAAACTCCATGAGCCTGCAAATATTTTTTTCTAAAATGAAGATATGGCCGGTTGAATACCGAAGAGAAATTTGGTGCCGCCAGCATCATGCGTATCCGCTCAAACTTGGCGAGGTTCACCGAGTTGTCTTCAAGCCAACTCTCCTGCCCCACCACCAGCACCGAGTCGCCACGGGCCTCCACACTGTTGATCACTTTGGTGTAGATGAGCGGGTCGTCTGAGGCCACAAAAATACTTCCGATGCTATCGAGTTTCAGTTTGAATTGCTTTGGATTTTTCCATTTGTCATACTCGGTCGCGGTGGCCAGCGTGGCCAGGATGCTGCCAGACGTTTCGCTCCGCACCTCTTCGGCATAGCACACCTTCATGCCCAACTCGGTGGCCGTGCGCATAAAGCTGAACGCCATCACCGAGTCTTTCGGGCTTTCGCCAAAAAAAACAAAGCATTTTTTATTGAACACTTTTGCGGCCAGCACCTCGGCCGATTTTTTCCCAATCGTAGCATGACTCGGCTGAAAAAGAAATGAGTAGGGATTTTGCGCCAGCAAGTCATTGTTGTACGAGAGCGGGTTCACCACCAAATTTATTTTATTCGCTTGAGAAAACTCATGCACGAGCTTGGCATCGTCCATGAAAAGTGGCCCCACCATGAGGTCGGCAGTTTTCAGTTCGTCTTCTTTCAATAATTTTTTGATTGCATCAAGGTCATGGTCAGTGTCGTAGGCAAGCAGTTCAAGTTTTGTTCCTTCTGCCGCCAACGAGTCGGCAGCGAGCTTCATGCCTTCATACATGTCCAACACAAATTGACTTTTCTTTTTTGCTGGCCCCGGATCTAACGTGCTGGTGCGAAACGGCAGCAGCAACGCAATGCGATACTGCTCTTTGAAAATCGGTTGCAGCGCTTGCACGCTTACAAAGTCTTCTTTGTTCCAATGATATTGAGTCGTGATCGAGTCCATCAGTTTTGAATCGAACAAAGGTGCTTGCTTGCCAATGGCGTAGGCCAATGCCATCGCCACTTCGGCATCTTCTTTATTTTCTTCGAGCAACATCATCAACGTCTCCACATCGTCCACCGATGAAAGGGCCAGTCGCTTTAGCGCATCGAGTTCTTTTTTTAAGGATGGATTTTTAATTTCCTTGGCCAGCAACAGGGCATGAAAATATTCGCGCTGATCTAAATAAAGTTTCACCAACCAATAGTTGACTTCATCAAGTTGGTCCCACTGCGGATAGATTTTTTTTAACTGCAAAAAATTTTCCTTCGCCAACGCAGCGAAACCCAACCGCTGTGCCGATAAGGCATAATAAAAACTGGCGTACTCTGGGTAGGGATTATTTCGATCGTAAACCATCAACGGCTTGAACGCATCCATGGCCGCACTGAAGTGGCCATCGGCAAAAAGCCCTTTGGCTTTTCGGTACTCGCGTTTGAAATCTTGGGCAAAAAGTGAGGAAGATAAAAACACAAGGAGTATTACAAATTTCAAATTCAAAAATTCAAAATTGTTCCAGTCGGATTTCAAATCTTGAATCTTAAATCTTGAATCTTGAATCTTGAATTGATTTCTCATTCCCATTCGATTGTTGCAGGAGGTTTCGAACTAATATCGTACACCACACGGTTGACTCCTTTCACCCTGTTGATAATATCTGACGATACTTCGCTCAAAAATTCGTGAGGCAAATGCGCCCAGTCGGCAGTCATGCCGTCCACGCTCACTACTGCGCGCAGGGCCACCACTTGTTCGTACGTGCGCTCATCGCCCATCACGCCCACCGAGTACACCGGCAACAGCACCGCTCCGGCTTGCCACACTTTTTCGTACAGGTTGTGCTTGCGCAACGCGCTTATAAAAATCTGATCGGCCGCTTGCAGTACGTTTACTTTTTCGGGGCTCACCTCTCCAAGAATGCGGATGCCAAGGCCTGGGCCAGGAAATGGATGCCTTCCTAAAATCGTTGGGTCGATGTTCAAGGTCTTTCCTACCAGGCGCACTTCATCTTTGAATAATGTATTCAATGGCTCCACCACTTTCAATTTCATTTTTGCTGGAAGCCCGCCCACATTGTGGTGCGACTTGATCGTGGCCGATGGCCCTTTGACAGAAACCGATTCGATCACATCGGGATAGATCGTGCCTTGGCCCAACCATTTCACATCCGAGAGCTTGTGCGATTCTTCATCAAACACATCGATAAAAGTTTTGCCGATGGCTTTGCGCTTGGCCTCAGGATCGGATAAATTTTTAAGTGCCGAATAAAATTTTTCTTTGGCATCGATGCCTTTGATGTTGAGCCCCATGCCTTCGTAGGAAGTAAGCACTTGCTCAAATTCTCCTTTGCGCAACAAGCCGTTGTCAACAAAAATGCAATATAAATTCTTTCCGATGGCGTTGTGCACGAGCATGGCCGCCACGGTAGAGTCCACACCGCCAGAGAGTGCCATCACTACGTTATCATTTCCTAATTTATTTTTTAAATCGGCAATGGTTGTTTCCACAAACAGATCGGGGGTCCAATCTTGTGCGCAACCACAAATATGTACCACAAAATTGCGGAGCAGGTTTTTTCCTTCAAGGGTATGCGTTACTTCGGGATGAAATTGGATGCCGTAAATTTTTTCGTTCTTGATTTTATAAGCCGCAATTTTTACCGATGACGTGCTGGCCGTGATTTCAAAATTTTCGGGCACCGAGGTGATCGTATCGGCATGCGACATCCACACTTGCGAGTCGAGCGAGATTTCTTTGAGCAGTTCGTGGTGATGATCAACGGCAGAGAGTTTTGCCCTGCCATACTCGCGCAGTTGCGAAGGCGAAACCGTTCCACCTCTTTTATGGGCAATCAACTGGGCTCCATAGCAAACGCCAAGCACGGGAATATTTCCAAACTGATGGAGGTCAACATCGGGCGAGCCGGCATCGCGCACCGAGCAAGGGCTTCCTGAAAGGATCACGCCTTTGATGCCATCGTGCAAGGCCGGAATGTGGTTGTAAGGATGGATTTCGCAATACACGTTCAGTTCGCGCACCCTGCGGGCGATCAATTGAGTGAACTGCGAACCAAAATCGAGGATGAGGATTTGCTCTGGCATTTGCAAAAATAAACGGTTCGCGCCAGAGAACAAGAGATTTTTTACCAGGCCATTTTCACCAAGCCCACCTGAAAGCCCGTGTTGATGAAGTTTTTGTAATTGCTCGCACCAATAAAATTATTTCCCGAAAGGTTGGCTGCATTAGTGGAATAATCAAAATGATAGGCTGCCTTTATCCGCCATGAAGAGTTTTCTTTGAGTCCAATTAAAATACCAACCTCTGGCCGCGCCAAAAAACCAAATGTGCCCGTCTTTGCACCATAGACATTATAGTATTGAGTGAAGTTGTCGTAGGCTGCGCCAATGCCCAGCCCAACGTATGGCACCAAGCGTTTTTCCATCGGCATAAAATAATAATCGAGGTTGGCCGCAAGGCTATAGTTGTAGGCATAGTTGTACAAATCGGTGGTAACGGACTGTGTGCCCTTAACAAAAGTCTGTGAAGGGAAATATTGTTTGTACACTGCCCAACCCAACTCGGCACCTGCCCACAATCGGTCAATGTTATTGAGCCGTTTGCGGATGCCCAATTTAGTGCCCAGCGAACTTGCCTGACTGATGTAGCTTGCATTTGAAAGTGGTGTGTTAGTGTCCCATCCCAAAAAATAAAATTGATCAAAATCACGACCTGTTTTTTGTGTTGTATTCTTGTCGGGATTTTTGGTGCGATCAAAATAATATTGACCGTTGACCTCAACGTAGCAACTTGCGATCAGTAAAAAGAAAATCAAAAAATGTTTCATCAATTTTTTATTTTTTGATGTAACCCGATTGTGCAAACGCCTGATCGATGGCCTTGGTAGTGAGCGATGTCAGCGTGGGTGAAGAAACCAAGTCACCAATGTTGCACGACCAAACCAAGTTGGGTTTGCTTTTATAAAAATGTTTCAGGTCAAATAGTTGAATGTACAGGTTGGCCTGATCCGAAACGCTGATCGAAGTGTAGCCCGAGCCATACCCATAGCCATAGCCATAGCCATAAGGATTATAATTGTACGACTGGCTTACACTGTAATTTTCTATGATGAACACATATACCTTCAAGTCGGGGTTTTGTTTTGCTCCCACTTTCGTAAAGCCAGCAGCATCCAGTTTATTTTTTATTTCGCTTGTGATGGTGGTCGGATAGTTATCAAAGTATTTATTGTTGCCCGTGCAGGCCACGCATTGCAACGTATCGGCTGGATAATAATTAGAGGAGTAATTAAAATATTTGATGGTATCAACCTGAAGTGTGTAGGTGCTGTATGAATTTTGCAGAAAGCCATTGCTCTTGTCGTAGTCGGTGGTCACCACTAAGTTTTTTACCAATTCGTTCAAGTTGGGCTTGGGTTGGCATGCAAAGAAAACCAACGATGGTAACAATAATATAAATTGATTTTTTTTCATTTCCAGTAGTGCTTTGAATATTCAAACCTATAGACCTATAACGAACACGATAGTTTAAATGTTGTTTCGAAACAACGATTCAATTTTGAGGTGATGCATTACACCGAATACTTCACACTTGCCGCAGCCCTGTTGGCCTTCGCTCTGGCTTCTTCAATGGAATTTGCTTTCGCCAAGGCCACACCCATTCTTCGCTCACCATTTACTTCCGGTTTGCCAAACAAGCGCAGTTGGGTGTCGGGTTCTTTCAACGCTTCTTCCAGTCCACTAAAAATTATATTTTGCGATTTTCCGTGAACAAGAACAACGCTCGAGGCAGATGGCCCTAACTGACGTATCACCGGAATGGGCAATCCTAAAATAGCGCGAACGTGCAATGCAAACTCTGAGAGGTCTTGTGAGATCATCGTGACCATGCCCGTGTCGTGGGGGCGTGGAGAAAGTTCGCTGAAATAAACGTCATCGCCTTTCACAAAAAACTCAACGCCAAAAATCCCCACCCCGCCCAATTCGTTCACCACCGCCTTTGCAATTTCTTGCGAAGCGTTCAACGCCTTTTCCGTCATCGGGTGTGGCTGCCACGATTCCTGATAGTCGCCATGCACTTGCCGATGGCCGATGGGTTCACAAAACGAAACACCATCTTTGTGTTTGATGGTGAGCAACGTGATTTCAAAATCAAAATCGATAAAGCCCTCAACGATTACTTTTCCTCCACCACTTCTTGATCCTTCTTGCGAATACGTCCACGCTTTGTCAATATCCGATTCTGACTTGATCACACTTTGCCCTTTGCCCGATGAACTCATGATCGGCTTCACTACGCATGGCATCCCAATGTGTTTTACTGCTGTTGCAAATTCTTCTGTCGTGCCCGCAAATTGGTAAGGTGATGTTTTCAATTTTAATTTTTCTGCTGCCAGCGTGCGAATGCCTTCGCGGTTCATGGTGAGGCGCGTAGCGGTGGCTGTTGGGATTACGCGAAAGCCTTCTGCTTCTAATTCCACCAACGTGTCGGTGGCTATGGCTTCCACTTCGGGCACAATGAAGGTTGGTTTTTCTTTGTAGATAATTTCGCGAAGCGCATGGCCATCCAACATCGAAATGACATAGCTGCGATGCGCCACTTGCATGGCGGGTGCATGGGCATAGCGGTCTACTGCAATTACTTCCACCCCATAGCGCTGAAATTCAATCACCACTTCTTTGCCTAATTCCCCGGAACCAAGCATCATTACCTTGATGGCCGAAGAAGTGAATGGAGTACCAATTTGGAGGGGCTGATTTGTGGCCATTCGATTATTTTAAAAGATTCACAAAATGTAAAAAGACGTAAAAAAAAATAAAACCCGTCACATAAAAATGCAACGGGTTTCTTTCAGAGGTCTCGAGCGGATTCACACCGTTACATGCCATTTCACAATAATGCGTCATTCTGCACGTTTCACAGGGTTTTAAATTAGAAGTGATCAGAAACTTAGCAAAAGTTGCCCCTAAAATGCCCCGAAAGTGCCCCGAAATTCTTATCTTTGAGCATGGCAAAACTGAGTTGCTCTCTGAGAAAAGATTGGACAGATAAGCAAGGACTGAATGGAATCTTCCTAACGTACATCCATTGTGGAGAAAGGAGAAGGTTCTATACAGAAGTCTCGGTCAACCCTGAAAAATTTAGCTTCGAT
>JAYWDN010000145.1:0-22204 GCA_043780615.1 Bacteroidota bacterium
CCATTTTTATTGTTCTTCCTATCATTTTATCCTATAAATCCTTCCACTTATATTCATGTTTGTTGGTGAAGAACACCAACAAAGGAAGGGAGAGTGTGAGCTCGGTGAGCATCTCTATTTTATTTTTGTCCACCTCCGGGTCTTGCCGAAAATGCCTGCGCGAAGTGAGGAGCATATCCACGTTGACGTGCGTCACCTGGCGAAAGCGGCCACGCAGCACCAACACATTTTTTTTGTACAAATATTCGGAGGGCTGCATCACCTGGCCATCGTGGCCAAACATGCACAGACCAAGGTGTTAGTGTTGGTCAAGAAGACCAACACGGGCTGGGGAACACCAACAAAGGAAGGGGTTTGTGGCCTTTGCCCAACTAAACAACTCATTTCTTCAAAAACTTTCCTCTCGCCTCCGTTTGCAATTTCCTACCCTCGTTGGTGTTCTTCACCAACGAGCGAGCGAAGTTTTGCATCCTCTTGCACTACCCTTCATGGTGCACCAAAAAATCCCAATCCTTTTCATTCCTTTCATAAAACCTTGCGGATCTAAGCACGCCTCACTTTTTCACAAACTTTCCTCTCGCCTCTGTTTGCAATTCTGCCCATTTATCGGCTGGCGGAGTGGTGCCTCTTTCAAAAACTTCTTGCAGTAGCCATTTTACAATTTCTTTTTTCAAACCGAATTTCTTCACGAGATCCTCGCAAAATTTGATTTCACTTTTCTCCACCACGCCATCGGCCCACACCATTTGCATAATATCATAGAGTACGTTAATCTGGTCATGGAAATTGTCGGGTACATTGATGGTGAATTTTTCTTTGCTGTCCATGAGCTCCTGCACTTGGCGGTCTTTCATTCCAATCCGTTTGCCTATTTTAAACAACATCTTCTGTTCCTTCTCATGCACAAATCCATCGGCCTTGGCCAACGCCAACAAATTTTTGATGTGGTTTTTTTTGTACGAGAGGTATTGGTTTTCGAAGAAGCCTTTCATGTTAAGATGTTAAAAGTGAAAAGTTGAAAGTTAAAGGTACTTCAAATTTTTTGAGCTTTATACTTTTAGCTTTTAACTTAGAACTACTACTTTATTTTGACCCACTTTTTAGTTGACTGTGCTGATTTTACTACCGTCTCAACGAAGGCCATCCCGCGCACCCCGTGGTTCACATCAGGGAAATCATACTTTTCAGCATTGATTCTTTTGCCAGGCTTGTAATCGTGCAGCGCATTGGTAAACGAGCGATAGATGTTGGCAAACGCTTCGAGGTAGCCTTCGGGGTGGCCCGCTGGTGTGCGGATGAATTTCTTCGCATCATCGGATAGATAATCCCATCCGGCACGCAAAATTTCTTTTGGCTTGTCGAGCCATTTCAGCACCAGTGTGTTGGGTTCTTCTTGTCGCCACTCCAGTCCACCCTTTTCGCCATAGATGCGGATGTTCAAATTATTTTCTTCGCCCGCGGCCACTTGCGTAGCCAGCAACACACCCGAAGCTCCATTGTCGAATCGTAACAACATCGAACTGTCGTCATCGAGTTTGCGGCCGCGCACCACCGTGTTCACCATCGTGCATACTTCGGTGATGTTTGAGCCCGTGATATACTCCGCGAGATTAGCGGCATGTGTGCCGATGTCGCCAATGGCTCCGCCCATGCCCGATTTTTTTGGGTCGGTGCGCCACGATGCCTGCCTGTTTCCCTTTTTCTCAAGCGGTGTAGAGAGCCAACCTTGCGAATATTCTACGACTATTTTTTTGACTTTTCCGATTTTTCCTAAGCGAACCAAGTGGCGCGCTTCTTTCACCATAGGGTAGCCTGTGTAGGTATGAGCCAACGCCAACACAAGCCCCGTTTTGTTAACCAATTTTTGAATCGACTTTGCCTCGGCCAACGAAAACGCAATGGGCTTCTCTACCATCACATGGAAGCCAGACTCCAACGCCATTTTTGTGGGCGCATAGTGAACATGATTGGGCGTAACAACACTGACGAAATCCATTCGTTGGTAGGGTGGCAGTTTTTTTTCTTTCTCAAACATTTCCACGTAAGTGGCATAGACTCGTTTTGAATTTAAAAAAAGTGACTTGCCCGTTTTTTTTGATTCGGAAGCGTTGGAACTGAATGCGCCACACACTAATTCAATCTGCCCATCCAATGCGGCTGCGGTGCGGTGCACCGGGCCAATAAATGAAGATAGGCTTCCGCCCACCATTCCCATTCTTAATTTTCTGTTCACGTTTACTTTTTTGTTTTCTTATTTTCTTCTGCGAGCAATTGTTGTTTTGCTTTTTGGAGTTCTGCTTTTTGTGCTTCGCTTACTTTCGGGTAGCTGATCTTTAACTTACCAAATTGTTTGCTGATAATAGTGGCAATGGCCAACCGTGCATACCATTTGTCATCGGCAGGGATCACAAACCAAGGCGCGTGATCGGCTGCGGTGGCACTCATCGCTTCTTCGTACGCCTTTTGGTAGTCGTCCCAGTAGGCGCGCTCTTTCAAATCGGATAATGAAAACTTCCAATTTTTTGTTGGATCATCGATACGCTCCATAAATCGTTTCTTCTGTTCTTTCTTTGAGACATTTAAAAAGAATTTCAAAATAACCATCCCATTCTCGGCAAGGTTTTTCTCAAACCTTCGGATTTGCTTGTAGCGTTTCTCCCAAAATTCTTTGTTTATTTTTTCTACCGACTCAACGCCCGGAATGTTTTCATTTAAAATCCATTGCGGATGCACCTTGGTCACCAACACGTTTTCATAGTGCGAGCGGTTGTGGATGGCAATCTCGCCCTGTGCTGGCAAAGCCAGCTCATGCCTCCAAAAATAATCATGATCAAGCTCTTGGGCATTCGGTGCTTTGAAACTGTAAACTTTCACGCCCAATGGATTGAAGCCCGACATGACGTGCTTCACCGCCCCATCTTTGCCCGCAGCATCCATGGCCTGAAAAATAATCAGCACACTGTAGCGGTTGTGGGCATAGAGTTTGTCTTGTACCTCGGCCAGGTACTTACGGCTGGCATCGAGCATCTTTTCAGATTCCTGCTTGTTCAGTATTTTGCCTTTGTAGCCAGTATCGAAATCTTTCATCTTTACCTTCTTATTCGGATGCACCATCAGTTTTTTAATGGGGATTATGTTTTCATTGGTTTTCATAAGCTGGGTTTTGTTTGTACAAACAAACGCAATGTAACTGACAGGGCAACTGACTGATCTCAATGGGGGTAGTGACAAAAGTCATTTTTTCATTCCATTTAAACCAATTTCTTGGTATATTTCATTACCACAATTCAACACCAGCACTATGGTGGATTTAAAACTGCCCTGTGCGCAGCATCACCAGCGTGCAGGCTTCAAGGGCTTCGATGTTTTTGTCTTCCAATATTTTTTCGAGTTCTGGGTTTTCTGTTCCCGGATTGAAGATCACACGCTGTGGTTTCAAGCTAAGAAAATAATCGTACCACTCACGCTGGTGTTGGGCATTGATGTAAAGTGTGATGGTGTCCACCGCTGCGATGTGTGGTTGTTGTTTCAAGTCGAGGATTTCTTTTCCTAAAACATTTCCTTTTTTGATTCCAACTGGAACAAACTCCACCTTGTTTTCGGCAAGCATTTGTGCTGCGAGGTAGGCGTACCTCGATTTGTTCTCCGTTGCCCCGATGATGACTGTCTTTTTCATTTTGACCACACCCTCCCTCTCCAAAGGAGAGGGATGACTTTATTTGCCAGATTTGCGTCTTCATTTTTCATGAGAGGTTTTTACGTTAGTGAATGTACAACCTCATAACTGCTTCGGCACAGCGCTCGCCATCCATGGCTGCCGAAACAATCCCACCTGCATAGCCCGCGCCCTCGGCACACGGAAACAACCGCTTCACTTGCGGATGTTCCATCGTTTGCTTGTCGCGAGGGATGCGCACGGGCGATGACGTGCGGCTCTCCACACCCACCACTTGCGCATCGTTGGTCATATAACCCTTCATCTTAGTGCCAAAGTTCCTGAACCCTTGTTTCAAACTTTGAAAAATAAAATCAGGGAGTACCGTTTTCATATCCATCGAATGAAGCCCAGGCTGATACGAAGTCTCCAACAAGGAGTCGGAAATTTTTCCTTCTACAAAATCCATCAGCCGTTGCGCAGGGGCAGTTTGATTTCCTCCAGCAAGGGCACAAGCCTTTTGTTCCACCTCCATTTGAAAATACATTCCTGCGAGCGGGCCATGTTGTTGATAAGATTGAAAATCTTTTTCACTCACAGCCACCACAACGCCCGAGTTGGCAAACTTCGAATCCCTGCGCGAAGGACTCATTCCATTGACAACAATCTCGCCAGGTGCTGTTGCAGCCGGTACAATGAACCCACCCGGACACATGCAAAACGAAAACACGCCCCGCTCCTGTGCCTCTACTTTGGCTTGATGGACGAGCGAGTATGAAGATGCTGGTAAAAAATTTCCGCGATCAGTTGGGCAATGGTATTGGATTTTGTCGATAAGGTTTTGCTGGTGTTCAACACGCACGCCCAGCGCAAATGGTTTTGCTTCGATGAGGATTTTCCGGTTGTGCAGCAACTGAAAAATATCTCGTGCCGAATGACCGGTCGCTAAAATAACTGACTCGGCCTCGTGTTTCGTTCCATCCGATGTAATTACTCCTTTGATTTGATCGGAAGATACAATGAAGTCAATCACTTTTGAATTGAAATGAATTTCACCTCCAGCCTGAACAATGCTTTCTCGCAATTCCGTTACAATTTTCGGGAGTTTGTTCGTACCGATGTGCGGGTGGGCATCAAACAAAATTTCTTCACTTGCGCCATGGGCGATCAAAATTTCTAAAATACGATTTACATCTCCGCGCTTCGTGGAGCGCGTGTACAATTTTCCATCCGAGTAAGTACCCGCCCCGCCTTCGCCAAAACAATAGTTGGATTCTGGATTGACAATGTGCTCTTTGTTGATTGCCGCGAGATCGCGCCTTCGAGACTGCACATCTTTTCCTCGTTCAAAAATAATGGGCTTAATCCCCAACTCTATTAACCGGATGGCCGCAAACAAACCAGCTGGTCCAGCTCCAACAATGATGACGCGTGTTTTTTTGCTTACGTCCGAATAATTCTTTTTGTATAAGATTCTTGTTCGCTCATCGACAGGAACCAACTCCACTTGCACTTTCACTAACACATTTTTCCCTCGCGCATCGATCGACCTGCGAACAGGGCGCAGGAAAACTTCTTCATGATCTAACTTGGATTTTTGGTACAACGAGTCAGTGAAGAGCGCTTCATCAAAGGCTTCTTCAGGACTTAGAATTACTTCAATTTTTTTGTTCATAAGGAAAGGGAGTTATCCTTTCAGATAATTGGCGAATATAATAATTATCAAAATCTTCCCCTCTCCTTTATATTTGCGCCTTTGTATTTGAACCCATGAAGGAAAACTTTGTTGAAGAGCTTCGTTGGCGCGGCATGTTGCACGACATCATGCCGGGCACGGAAGAACAATTGTTAAAAGAAAAAACCGCGGGCTACATCGGCTTTGACCCAACGGCCGACTCACTGCACATTGGCAACTTGGTGCAGATCATGACGCTGGTGCATTTTCAGCACGCAGGCCACAAACCTTTCGCCTTGGTGGGCGGGGCTACGGGGATGGTGGGCGATCCTTCTGGGAAATCGACCGAGCGCAATTTATTGTCGGAAGATATCCTTCAACACAATCAAGCCTGTGTAAAGAAACAACTCGAAAAATTTATCGACTTCTCACCGTCTGCCAACAGCGCGGAGATGGTGAACAACTACGATTGGTTCAAAGGCCTTACCTTCCTTGATTTTATCCGTGATGTGGGCAAGCACCTTTCGGTGAGCTACATGATGGCCAAAGACTCGGTGCAGAAACGATTAGAGACAGGATTATCATTCACTGAATTTAGCTATCAGCTTGTGCAAGGCTATGATTACTATTGGCTATACAAAAATAAAAACTGCAAGTTGCAGATGGGCGGCTCCGACCAGTGGGGCAATATTGTAACCGGCACCGAACTCATCCGCAGAAAAGATGGCGGTGAAGCCTTTGCGCTCACTACTCCTTTAATTAAGAAAGCAGATGGAACCAAGTTTGGCAAGACCGAGCAAGGCAATGTGTGGCTCGATCCCAAAAAAACTTCGCCTTACAAATTTTACCAATATTGGCTCAATGCATCCGATGAAGATGCCGCCAGCTTCATTAAAATTTTTACGCAAAAAAGTAGGGCTGAAATTGACGCCCTGATTGCGGGACACACTCAAGCTCCACACTTACGCGCACTGCAAAGCGAGCTGGCCAAAGACATCACGGCACGTGTGCACTCCACAGTAGCAGTTGACAGTGCCATCAAAGCGTCTTCTATTTTATTTGGGAATTCGATAACGGAAGATTTGCTCAGCCTAGACGAGCAAACTTTTTTGGCTGTGTTTGAAGGTGTGCCGCAAATCACCATCACCAAATCGGCTTACCAAACTTGCACCAGTGTTACCGACTTGCTTTCTGAAGTAACACAAGCAAAAGTTTTTCCGTCCAAAGGCGAAGCGCGCAAAATGATTTCGGCTGGCGGGGTGAGCATCAACAAACAAAAAGTGGAAGATGCCGCACAGAAACCGAACTATGAATTGTTGCAGCATCGCTTTCTGCTGGCGCAGAAAGGAAAGAAAAATTATTTCTTGATCGAAATCGTTGAGTGATATGTGGGCCGATTGGAAAGAAGCGTTGAAGCGCAATCGCTTTCGCATCCATTTTGTTTTGTCGTTGTTGGGCATCGTTGCTTTTGCTGCTGTGCTCCCTCATTTCTTTAACGAGATTCTCTTGCCTAAGCCGGGCATACTACTAATCGACCCGATTTTAAATTTCTTTGAGCCCAGAGATTGGTCCATCGGAATTTTTGTAACGCTTTATTCCATCACCGTTCTCTCGTTGGTGTCCAACGCCAAAAAACCGTACACGCTTTTACTGATGTTTCAAATGTACGGGGTGGTCAACTTCATGCGCTTGGCCAGTCTTTACCTCTTCACGCTCGAAGCACCCGAAGGAATCATTCCACTCAGCGATCCGTTCCTCACCGTGTTTGCCTATGGCAAAGAAGTGTACGTGAAAGATTTATTTTTTTCTGGCCATGTTTCCACGTTGGCAATTTTGTTTTTTGTAGAGCAGCGAAAGCCGATGAAGCACGCCATACTTATCGCTGCCATTTTGATAATATTGATGCTGACATGGCAACGAGTACACTACACTGCCGACATGATTGCCGCACCTGTAGTGGCTTGGTTGGTGTTTCGTTTCTTTACTTGGCTCGACTCTTGGATCGGGTTGACGAAAGTTAAATCAGCCTCTACGCTTTCCTAAAGGCAGTAACCTATGTATATTCGTATCCGTAAAAGTCTTTTTATTAAAATTGTATTAATTTAGCGGTAACTTTCTATTAACCTATTTTTTGGCTACGACATGGATTTGAACGGAACGACTGCAAAAGAAATTGAGGGAGAGGTTAATGGCAAGGACCATTCTCATAGCGGACATCACAATGGGAACGGTCACGTGAATGGAAAAGACTGCTTTCATAATGAGTACTCGGTATTTCAGCTTTTAGAGAAGCTCACCGAAGACCAGAAGAAATTTTTCGGCAAGAACGGGTTCATCCATTTTAAAAATTTCATCCCCAAAGAAAAAGTAAACGAACTGCTTCGTGAAGCAGAGGCCATTCAAAATGAATGGGTGAGCAAAGATTATAAAACGATCAACGGTGTGCCTATCAAATATGGCACCGATATAGACGGTAAAAAAATTGTGCAACGGTTTGCTTTTTTAAATCAGCACAGCGAAATGTTTGCCAACGTGCTCAAAGACTTGCGACTCAAAGGTTTGTTTGAATTGATTGGCGCTGCCGATTGCCGCATTGGCGAAACTGAAAAAGATGGATTAGTTTACAATCACTATATCAATACAGACGAAAGTAATTTCACGCAGTTGGGTTGGCACACCGATGCGCTCCGCGATATTTTTCAAGGCCAAAAAATCATGCCCATGCTCAACGTGGGGATTCATTTAGACAACTCCACCACTGACAATGGCGGATTGAGGTTGATCCCCGGCACGCACAACAAAGGCATTGGCACTATGCTTTTCAAAAAAGTTTATTTCATCAGCCATAAACCCGACAAAAAAGAAATCGGGTTGAATGTAGAGGCTGGCGATTTGACGGTGCATGATGGTAGGCTGTGGCACCGTGTGGCGCGGTCTCCGTTTGTTGGCGAGAAGAGCCGCAGGCGGGTGATGTATGTGCCGATCCTCTCAGGGAAATTTGCACCACGAGATGAAAACAGCAAGCCTCTGTTTTACCAACGTTTCATTTCCATTACCAACAAATAATATCAAATGGCCTTTGCCCTGATCACTGGCGCAAGTGGCGGCATTGGCTTGGCCATTGCCCACGAACTTGCCAAACAAAAAATCGATGTGCTGCTTGTGGCTCGCGCTGAGGAAAAACTTCGTGCAGCAAAAAAAGAAATCGAAGAGACGCACAAGGTGAGAGCCGAGTATCTTAGCCTCGATCTCTCCGTGCCCGGATGCGCAAAATCCATCAGCGATTGGATCGGTAAGAATTCTTTTTCGGTGAATATCCTCGTCAACAACGCGGGGTATGGAATTTGGGGGACAGTAGAAGGAACACCGCTGCCACAACTGAGCAACATGATGCAGCTGAATATGGTGACGGTTGCCGAACTTTGCCATGCCTTGCTCCCCGAATTAAAAAAACATATTCAATCTTATATTCTAAACGTGGCCAGCACAGCTGCTTATCAAGCCGTGCCTACATTAACAACTTATGCTGCCAGCAAATCGTTTGTGGTTCTCTTCACTCGTGGTTTGCGCAAAGAGTTAAGCAATACGAACGTCTCCGTCACGTGCCTCAGCCCAGGTGCTACCTCCACCAATTTCGTTGATCGCGCTGGAATGGAATCATTAAAAGAACGCGCTGAAAAATTTAGCATGACCGCAAACGAGGTCGCAAAAATTGCGGTGAATGGAATGTTTAAAAGAAAAGCCGAAGTGATCACTGGTTTTGTGAATTGGCTGTCGGTGCAGTTTACTTACCTGCTTCCCAAAAGCATTATCGAAAATATTGCCGCCAGCTTGTACAAAACTAAAACTTAAAACGCTTCGGTGAGGTTGAAGTAAAATCCATTCGAGCGCTGGCCGATACCAAAGTCGAGGCGCGCATTCAGTTTTTCTTTTTTATCGATGGCATACCGCAGGCCCGATCCCAACGAAGGTTTCAATCCATCCACTTTAAAGAGATCGTCAAACTGATAGCCCACTCTGCCCATGGCGGCAAACACAACCATACCAAAGCGCCCAACTACCGGAAAGCGGTGCTCAACCTGTGCTGCAATAAAGTTTTTATCCGTATAGCGGCCTTCATAATAGCCGCGCATAATGGAATTGCTTCCAATGTTGCTCAGACTACGAACTGGCACGGTGCCAATGTTATTATTGAGTACAAATTGAAAAGCTAACACTTGATTTTTTTTTACCGCATAATATTTACGAGCATCAATCGAATAGGCCGTGTAGTTAAAGTTGCTACCAAAAAAAGAAGAAAAAGTGCTGATGGAATACGAAAAATAAAAACCTGCACTGGGGCTGAACGTATTGTTGCGGCCATCCCAAAGTGCCACAAAGCCCGGCCCAGAGATCAAGCTTCCATTTCTTCCTTCCACCGATTGCACATCGAACAAGCTCGTTCCGGTTGATTTGCCTTTGCCGTACTCAAATGAAAAAACATTTTGGATTTCGTAAGAAGCCCCCAGAAATAATTTTTTGTAGGTCTTGCGGAGCAATTGTGGAAACAAATAAAACTGGCCAACGGTGTAGCGTTCCAAGTTGCCGTCTTGCGAATTATTTCCAAGCCCCCAAAAGCGATCAGGGAAATAACTGGCCGAAGCCTTGGTCTTCAAAATATATTTTTCATTGTAAAAAAAAATAGTGCTCTCCATGCCCAGCACCGCCTGCTGGCGCAAGGTGTAAAGCGCAAGGGCTTGCACATACGAAGTGCGCACCGTAGAGTCGTGGCCTATTTTGAAATAATAATTTCCGGCTGCACCAAACGCAAGCGTGGTCTCGGGCGAATAAATCATGGCGGGAAACGCGAAGAGCTTTCTTTTTTTCCCTAGTTTATTTATAGAATCTTTTTTTTCGAGATTGATTTGCGCAGGCGAAGCAAATGCCAAAAACAAAAGGCAGGGAAAAAGTAAAAATCTTAAACGGATGCAAGTAAATCGATAAAGCACGAGTCAACTATAAGAGGCGCAAGTTGCTCATTTCGTTTTTAAAACGAAAACCACTTGGCCTTTCGATCTGGAAGCGACTTTGCCATTGGACGTGCGGATCAAAGAATTTTTTCTGATCTCGTCTTTCAGCAATTGCTCGGCCTTGGGGCTCAGGCCGCGCTCTAAGGTGGTGATCCCAACAATGTCGCCACTTTCATCGCACTCAATTTCAAAGACAATTTTTCCGTCTTCGTTATCGGGTAGGTCAGGTGTTTGGGGCTTACTGGCCCACCCCCATCCCGACATGGCCAAACCAAAGCCATCGCCACCTCCGCCACCACCGGGCTTGCCATACAAAGCCTTCGCATCCAATTTGCCTTGCGGATTTCCTTTGTCGCCCACTTTGCCCGGGTCGTCTCCCTGGCTTTGGTTGGTCTCCCCTTTTTTCGATCCGGGGTGGCCTGTGTAAACCGCTTCTTTCTTTACAACCGTTTTCTCTTCTACCTTTTTTGCGTCCTTCTTTGGTTCTACTTTTTCAACTTTCTCTTTGGTCTTGTCTTCCATTTTTTTCTTCT
Source organism: Bacteroidota bacterium (assembly GCA_043780615.1). Lineage (GTDB taxonomy): Bacteria > Bacteroidota > Bacteroidia > Cytophagales > Cyclobacteriaceae > ELB16-189. The sequence continues at coordinate 10,873 of JAYWDN010000145.1, forward strand.
CGGCTTTCACCGTCACGGGGCTCTCTTCGTCTGAGACCACGGCTACATCTTTTTTTTCTTCTATTATTTCCTGCTTTGGAGTAACGGCTTTGACGGGCTCGTCAATTTTTTTCTCTTCTGCTTTAAGCAAAGCATTCTGATCGTTGCCATCGGGGTTGCCAACGGTGGTCTCAGGTTGTATGTCGCCACCGCCTTGTGTGTCCAATCCAAAATTCAATTCAACACCGTACTCTGGTGCTGGCGGATAAGGAGCGCGCCACGATACCAAAAAAAAGAAAATGAGAAACAGCCCCGCATGAAGACTTGCCGAAAGCAGAAATGCGATCCGTTTATTTTTTTTGTCCCCCGCCTCTTCCATCATCTTTGAAATTGAGAGTTAGAATTTCATCACCCACAGAGTGATGCCGTACTCTGCCTTGGCCGCATCGGCACTGCTTTGTGCGCTAGCGAAAGAATCATAATCGCCAATGCCCAACCGATAGAATTTCCATTTGCCAAAAGGAGGAATGATTTTAGATCCAGTTCCTTTAGCGCTTAGCCGTTTGGCTTGATCCATGATCAAGTCGCCATCAATGGCACTGGCAACAATCACAAAATAATGTCCAGTTCTATTGGTCAATGTTTCAATCGCACCTTCGGCTGGTTTCGCATTGGCAGCAGCTTCAGCCTCGCGCTTCATGCGCTCGGCTTCTGCCAACTGTGCTTGACGATCGGCTTCTACTTTTTTATCGGCTTCTATTTTTGCCAGCTGTTCCAAGCGAGCTTTTTCTTGCTTGGGCTTGTAAACAAATTGATAGATCAAAAATCCGGCAACGATCACCACCAAACCGATGATCACGGCAATGACCATGGGCGCTTTCGAGCCGCCCTCTTCCTCATCGTAATTGGTTTCTTCTGCCTCACGGGCTGAAGATTCTTCTTCGGCAGGGTCTTCTACCGCGCTGGTTTTGTCCAGCTGATCGAGCGGTTTGAACTCCATGTTTGGAAGGCCAAAGTTGTCTTCGTCATTGGTGTTTTTGTTGGTGTCATCGGTTGTGTTTGCCATCGCTTAGGTAGTTTAACTAAATGTTAAGACACAATAACGGAATTTCTTGGAATATAATCAAAACTAAAAACTCCAACTTGCCCCGCCAAGCACTTGAAAGCCCCTGACGGGGTAGTTCAAATACAACTGATAATTGCTCGACAATACATTGTTGAATTGCAGAAAAACAGAAAATTGTTTCGATACAAAATAATTTGCTTTGAAGTTGAGGTCCACAGCGGCATTGAGCGTTGCTATATTTTTCTTTTCAAGGTCGAGGGCTTTGATGCCGCCCAGCGCAATGAAGTCGGCACTCAACAACAACTTGTCATAAATATTGTACGTAGAATTTACACCGAGCCGATAGGCAGGCCGCTGCAAAGCCGATTGTTCAAAATTATTCCCGATTGAATAACGAGCTCCGATTTGATTGGCGATGGAGGTCGTGTACGCATAGTAATCGCCTCGCAGCGCAAGTTTGAAGGCGGCATTCGAATACCCTAACTCAGCAAAGAAGTTGGTGCGCTGTGTGGTGCCGTTGTCAAAGAAGGTATTGAACTTTGCGCGGTTGCTTGCGCCCGTATCCGTTTGATAGTAGTATAAATTTTTAAGGTTCGCGAAAGAAAGCCCTGCGCCAAACGAAACCTTGCCTCCCACTTTTCCTTTTAGCCCGGCCAGAAATTCCAACGAGCGATTGGTGTTATAGATCCCAATGTTGGAGTTGACCCAAACATTTTCGCGCGAAAGCGAGTGCAACGAAACTTTGTCCACATCGCCTGTCAGCGCAGCATACACTTCTACCGAAGGCGAAGCTTGATAATTGGCCGCCAAATTGGGATACCCATGAAAGCCGTTTTGTTTGCCGATGGTGTCGTTCTCTATCACCACGTTGGCACCAATCGTCAACTGCAAATTATCGAGTGGTGTGAATTGATAGGCCGGCTTTACTTTAAAAATATGACGCGCACTGGCACTGATGAGCGCGTCTTTTCTGTTGATCAAAAAATAATCGGCATTGACGATCAGGTTTTTCTTCTTTTTGATTTTATACTGACTTGCAAAATTCAAATTCGCTTCGCTTTCGGTGGCCGAATAATGATCTGAAAGAAAACTATAGCCCGCCTTGAAGTTGTATTTAAAATCGGATGACTTTGAATTTTCCACTTCACCACCCAAGCCCACGATCAAATAATTTTGTCGGATGGCACTCGATTTCACATCCAGCCCGGGCTGATAGCCATAAAAATGCGCTACGGTATTTTCAAGGTTGGCAAAACCGCTCAAGGCCACATGGTTGTTCATTGTCTTTCCAAACAATCGGAGTTGCGTGTTTCCACTGGCCGAGTTGCCATTGGCCACAGGACCACTCAAAAAACTTCGGTGGAAGAACTTGGCACCATAGTATTTATTTTTATTGCGCTTGCTGGTCAGGTACGCCTCGGCAAAAGGCGAGCTATAATTGCCAAAGCCTGCGCTCACATAGTTGCCATAGATTTTAGAAATGGTCTCTGTCTTCAACTTGAGCGGACGGATGGCCGGGTTGTAATCAGAAACATTGAACGACAAATTTTTAAATTGATACGTGATCTCGGGCTTGATAGGCTCGACAGGCCGAGGAGTTATTTTTTCAAAATTGCGATTGGCCGCTGGCACCGTCACCTTGCGGTCTTTTACAATTTCTATTTCCACTTTTTCAATCTCGCCTTCGCTCCATTTTTCTTTTTCTGTTTGTGCAAACCCATTTGCCGTGAAGAAAACAAAAAAGCAAAGCAACCCACTCGCAGCTTGCAGTCTGTTAGTTAAAATATTTCTAACGTGTTCCATCAATTCTTATTTTCCAATGTGTCGGTCTTTTCCAACGGTTTCTTTTTCAACTCACCCTCATCAATCACTTTCAGTTTTTCGGCTGCCTGTTTTTTCACTTCGTCTAGAGGAAAATTATCAACGAGCGATTTCAAGGTGGCTTTCGCTTGAAACGAATCGTTGATGGCCAAAAAATAATCCGCTATCAACAAATACGATTTGCCCACCCATTCGGTATGCGAGTCGAAATCCCTGTTCAAGCCCAGCAATGTTTCATAGCACTGCTTGTAATCTTTGGTGTTGTAAAAAATCTGAGCGAGCAAATATTTTGCTTCGGCACCATATTCATCTTGCGCGGCATTGATGGTGGCGAGCAATTCATCGTTGGCCGTTTCATAGTCGCCCTTGCCCATCGCGGCCTTGGCCATAAAGAGCGAGGCTTTGTTTTGTGCGCCCACATTCACGCTCCCTTTTTCCAAAATGGTTGCAGCATACACTTCCGTGGAATCGTAATGCTTCAAAAAGTAATGCGACTCCATCAGTCCGTTCCAGGCAGCATACTGTTCTTTTTTGTTCTCGGCTGCTTTGGCCAACGCCTGAAAGAACGGGATCGCCTTTTCGTAATGGCCCTGCTTCAATTCCAACTCGGCAATGCGGCCATTGACCTTGCCCATCAAAGCAAAAGTTTTGTTGGTGCTCAATTCGTAATACAACGCCAGTGCCTTGCTCAACTCTTTCAGTCGATAGTTGGCCTCAGCCTGATAATATTGGGCTTCCGGCAGTTTTGCGCTTTGCGGATACGCGATCACAAAACGATCAAAGCTCTTGATCGCATTCGTATAGTCTTGGTTGAAGTACAAATTTTTTGCCGCTTCAAATTCTACGGCATCAATTCCTTTGGCATCGGGGTTGATGGTTTTAAATTTTGTCAAATACTTTTCAAACTCGCCCGCGCGGCCCGCCAAGTTCAGCGACTCTTGCAAGGGCAGCAGCACTTCTTTGGTGGCCGGATGGTTTCCATAATTTTCGATCACCGTGATGTAATCTTGGGCCGTCTTGTTGTATTCTTTTAAATTATAATTGGAAGCCGCTCTGCGCACGTAGGCATACGGGGTGAAGCGCGAAGTTGGATTAGACAAAATCAGATTGCTGTACCCGTTCACTGCCTCAGCATAGTGGCCCTGCTCAAACTCTTGCTGTGCCAACTGAAATTTCGCTTCATCGGCAAACTGCGATGACGAATAATTTTTTATGACCTGTGTCAGTTCTGATTTTGCCTCGGCATACTTTCGCAAAATCCCCAAGATCACCCCCGACTGAAAGTGTGCATAATCATTGTCGGCCGAGTTGAGTGCAATGGCCTTGCGATAAAAAGTTTGTGCATCGGCATACGCCTTGGCTACATAATAGCAATCGGCCAAGCGCAACACACCATCGGCCAAGTTGGGCTGACTGCTTGGCGATTTCACAAATTCTTTAAAACTAAAAAGTGCGCGGTCGTATTGTTGCAAATTAAAATAGCAATAGCCCAACCCATAGCGTGCTTTCAATTTGAGCATGGCATCCTCTGCTTCTTCCATGGCACGGATATAATTTTTTGCTGCAGGTTCGTATTTCTTTCCGATCGAGTAAGCCTCGCCACACCAAAAACTTGCTTCGGCCACATACGCATTGTCGCTGGGGTGCTGCAACGATTTTTCAAAATAAAGAACGGCCTGTGGGTAATCTTCTTGATTGAAAAACTCCATGCCTTTGAGCAGGGTGGCTTTTTGGTATGCGCGCTCCACGGCCGGGCTGCGCGCTGGCAACGACTCGATGTAGTCAATGGCTTTGTTGTAGTTGTTGGCGTTGACGTAGGCTTGCGAAAGCAGTTCTTTAATTTCTACAGTGTGCACACTGGCTGGAAAAATTTTCAATATTTTTTCAAATTCGCCAATGGCTTGGTCAGGTTTGCCCAGATCGTATGAAATTTTTGCGAACTGAAACGAAGACTCTTCCACCAACTTTGGATCGGGAATAAATTTGCGCGCAATGTCAAAAGCCGTGAGTGCCATCGGCTTTTGATTATTTTTCAAATACAATTGGCCGAGGTAGTACGATGAATAAAATCCTACCGAGTCATTATCGGCAAAAGAATATTTCAAGTAGGTCATCGCTTTGGCATCTTGCCCAAGTTGATAGGCCGAGTAGCCCGCGCGCAGCAAAATACTTTTGTCGGATTGATCTTCTTTGCCAGCTAAAAAATTATCGTAACCACTCAACGCATTTTTATAATCTCCTTTTTTGTACGATGCCTCGGCCACCAACAATGAAATCTCTGCCGCGTTGGCCAAGTTGGTGCGCGCACTTACCGAAGTGGCATAAGCGAGCAGCGCGTCATAGTCCTTTTGGCGGTAATAAACACTGGCGATGAGGTGTGGCACAATGCCCGCGTAGGCCTCGGCCTGCTCGGCACGCTTCAAGTCGGTGAGCGCATTGGCATAGTCGGCCTGACTATACTCGGCAAAGCCGGCATAATAACTCGCGGCTGGCCCATACTGACCGCCTTGCGCTTTGATGTAGTTGAATTGATCGAGGGCCTCTTTCAAAATCTTTTGACTGAACAAACTATAGCCCCACCGAAAATGGACTTCGCTCTGCTGTGAATTGGTGAGCGCACTAAAATCAGATTTCGAAAAATAGTTGGCGGCTTTTTTATAATTCTTTTCGGTGTAAAAAAAATTGGCCAAGTCCGTATAGGCCAATGCTGCCTTCGGGCTGCTCGGGTTGTTGTCGATAAAATCTTGAAGTTGCTTTTCGGCATCGGTGTGGTAGAGGTTCAGCGCACAGATGCCCCGAAAATATTCGGCCTCTTGCCGTTGCGCGCTGGGCTGCGAAGTAGCAGTGAGGTATTCGCTAAAGTTTTCGCGGGCTGCGGCAAATTGGTTTTGCGCCATCAATTCGGTGCCAGTTTTGAACAAACGATCGGCCTTCTGCTGCAACAGCACATCTTGTGCAAAAACAGTAGTAGTAAAAAGAAAAAACAAGAGAGCAAGAAAACCTTTCATTAAAAGTTTCTTGTTACAACTTCTTGTTGACGATAATATTGCAGCTTTGAGTTTAAAAAATAAATCCATGCAAAAAGTTTCAATGAAGAATGAAAAGCATGGGTTCAAAGGTACTAAAAAAAAGAAAGGCGAAAGGAGACTCAATCAATTATCTGTGTAAGTCATTCCGTTTTTTCGCATCACCATCACGCCATCGCGCAGGGGCAGCAAAAGGTTTTCTAAACGCGTGTCGTTTTGGATTTTTTCATTGAACGCAAGGATTGCCCGTGTGTCTTTGTCGGGCTTGGGCTGCACCACTTTGCCGCTCCACAAAACATTGTCGGCCAAAATAATGCCGCCCTCTGTCACTTTATCAATGATCAAATCAAAATACAATGAGTAATTTTCTTTGTCGGCATCGATGAAAACCAAATCAAAAGTTTCTGACAGCGAGGGAATAATTTTTTGGGCATCGCCAATGCGGTAATCTATCGTTGACGTCAGCTTTGCTTCGTCAAAATAATTCCGAACGCGTGTCTCCAGCTCTTCATTAATATCAATGGTGATTAGTTTTCCTTTTGCGGATAGGCCTTCGGCCAAGCAAATAGCGGAGTAGCCGGTGTAAGTACCGATCTCTAAAATATTTTTTGGGCGCAGCATTTTACTTACTAGCGACAAAAACCTGCCCTGCACATGACCCGAAAGCATGCGCGGCATCAGCACGTGCGCATTCGTTTCGTGGGTGATTTTTTTTAACAACTCAGGCTCAGCATGGGTGTGCAGGCCAACATATTGCTGCAATTCTTCAGAGAGGAAGTCCATTGTTTAAGATTTACGATTTCAGATTTACGATTTACGATTTTTGTGTGTACCCATCAATCGTACATTTAAAATCGTAAATGGCAAATCTTTATTTCACGGTTGCATGATCAGTGTGCTCATCTTATCCTCGTTATACATTTCGTTTGCCAATGCTTGCAAATCCAATGCGGAAGTTTTTTTCACACGTTCAAAAATTTCTTCGAGCGATGTGATTTTCTCCAAGTCCAGCAGGTTGCGCGCCATCATCACCATAAAGCCTATGTTGTTTTCTTCGGCCATGGCAATCTGCCCGAGCAGCTGCTCTTTGGAGGCCGCCAATTGCTTCACACCCAATTTTTCATCGCACAGTTTTTTCATTTCCATTTTCACCAACACAATACTTTTTTTCAGTTGGGTGGGTTCGGTGCCAAACGAGATGACGAACAAGCCCGTGTCGGTGAAGGGCACATACTGCGCCCCGATGCTATAGACAAAGCCGTGCTTCTCGCGCAAGGCCATGTTGAGCCGCGAGTTCATGCCGCCTCCGCCCAAAATATTGGTGAGCATATAAAATGGACTGCGTTTTTCGTGCGCCAGGTGAAAGGCTGTGCGGCCAATAGCACAGCGCGCTTGCTTCACACTACGTTTCAAGGTGGTCTCTTTCGGCTTGTAGCCTGTGAATTTTTTTCTCGAATGAGTGGACGTCAGCTTGGGCAATACGCCCAAATGTTTTTCGGCCAGCGCAATTACTTTTTCCATCGGCAAATTGCCCACGCACGAAAACACAATCTTGCGCGTGTCGAGGTGCGCCTTCACAAATCTTCTAAAATCGTTTCGCTGAAAAGCCTTGACGGTTTTTTGTGTGCCCAAAATGTTCATGCCCAGCGCGTGGCCCGAAAAAATAACAGCATCAAATTCGTCTTGCAACGAGTCGTCAGGGTCGTCATAGTACATCGACATCTCTTCGAGGATCACGTGCCGCTCGCGCGCAATCTGGCTGGAAGGAAAAATCGAATCGAACGTAATGTCGGTGAGCAGTTCCAGTGCTCGCTCAAAATATTCATCGCGCAATGAAGCGTACAGTAAAATTTTTTCCTTGTCGGTGAAGGCATTGAGTTCGCCACCCAACGACTCCAGCCGGTTGAGGATATGAAATGATTTCCGTTTGGTGGTGCCCTTAAAAGCCATGTGCTCCCAAAAATGGGCGATGCCCTGATTGGCCGGGCTTTCATCACGACTGCCGATGTCGAGCATGATGCCGCAGTGCACTATTTTAGTAGTGGTGATGCGGTTGTGCACCACGCGGATGCCATTCTTTAAAGTGTGGATTTCGTAGTCTCTCATGCCGTATTCAAAACAATTTTAGTGTGCAAAGATGGTGCAAGTTTAAGTCTGTTTTGCCTTCCCAATTTACTTTTTAAATTTGTGCTCAATAAAATATACTCCATCATGCCCGGCACCGAACTATTTGGGATTGAAGAAAAAAAAGAGGTGAACGATGTGTTCGAAACGGTCATGCTCTTTCGGTATAACCATTGATGCGCTGAGATGGCGCGCGTTTGCAACGCGTGCCCACCCAATCTTCATTACTACTCTACAATACCACTTTCAAATAACCTTTTTCTTTGAATAATAGTCTCGCGCGGAACTATAGCGGTATTCTTCAGGCTCATCAACTATTTCATCTGCGACAGGGTCCTCATGAATATAATCCAATTTCTGTCTTGTAAACCTTGCTGATGTCAATAGTTCAGGATGATTTTCATCTTGCCATAGCTTGTAATTGCTCACTCTCTTTAAATGATCTGCTACCTCGCTGAACAATTCTAAAATCCCAGCCTGGCTGGCATTCCTTGCGGCTCTCATTTATATGCTCCATCACCTTGATTAATTCTTTGGAAGTAAATTTTTTAAAGTCGCGCATGATGTCTTGTTCATCGACAAACTTATATTTTTCAGACATCGCACCAAAGTAAGAAACTGAAACGAATGTTAACTAGAAAATTTGGAAGAGCACGCGTTACAAACACGCGCTAACAAGTCACACTAACAAGTCTCCGATTTGGAGATTGCTTCGCTATCGCTCAGCAATGACGTTTGGGTATTTAGAGATGCCCTTTATTTATTGCGGCCCAGCGAATATTCAGATTATTAATTTAAATTGATCGACCAAGTGTATCTATGAGTCGTTGAGTGGCGGCAATATCCGAGCCCTTCCCACGTTTAATAGTTACCAAATAATTTTAAATGGTATTAAAACAAAAACGAAATAAAAATGAAAAAAATTAAATTATTGATGCTGGCCTCTGTGATGGCATGCGTTTGGGCTTGTACAAAAAGTGGAGATCCGGCTGTAACCAGCACAGCTTCTCTGAAAATGTCGGCTGCAACGGTTAATGGAAAGACTACAATTGGCGGTCGGGTGGCCTCAATTGGCTCTCGGGTGGATTCAACAGCATCTGTTACCTTGACCGATGTGAAAGTAAATGTTCGCGAACTTGAATTTGATTTTGATCATGAAGATGAGCATTTCAAAAAAGATTCTTCCTTTACGGAAGATAACGATGCCAAATTGAAAGGGCCTTTTATTGTTGACCTGATGAATGCCGGTGCTTTTGTTGATCAAGTAATCACTTCGGTGACCTTGCCCAACGCAAAATTTGAAAAAGTAAGTTTCAAATTAGCGCCCAGCACAGAAGCAGGCGACATGAATGGAAAGTCAATACTGATCACCGGCACCATTGGCAAAACCCCGTTTGTATTTTGGCACAATGCCAAAGTTCGTTTTGGTGCCAAGTTTCAGGATAGCACCGCATTGGTTGCATCTGGTGCTGCCGTTACACTTGCCATTCACTTGGAATTGGATAAAATTTTAGCTGCCGCAAATGGCGGTGTGGATTTGTCCAAAGTCAAAGATGGCAACAACGATGGAACGATCACGATCGATCCGCTCAATGACGATGGGAACATAGAAGTTGCCAATCAGCTGATTAAACTGTTGGCACACCACACCCATTGCGAAAAGAAGAAAGACTAATCAGCTCCGTCTGATAGTGAAAAGCCCGGCAACGGGCTTTTTTTATTGCTTGCTCGGTTTCACTTCAGTGGTATCTCCTGCCAGCGTAAGCACAACATACTCACCAAAATCTATTTTTGTTTTTTTGAAAATGGACAGCAGTTTCTGTCGATCTACTTCAGCAACGTTTGTTTGGTAGAGGCATAAACTTGCGAAGTTTAGGAAGTGCGATTAATTTTTTTACGCCATCAATAGTCGCTCGCGTTCCTTTTAAATTCAACGTTACCAGTTCCGTCAATGCGGAAACGGAAGCAAGTCCCTTGTCGGTGATCTTCGTGTTATCTAAACTCATGCGCGTGAGACTGCTAAATTTTTTTAGGGATACTATTGCATCATCGCCCACTTGGCAATCACTCAACTTCATCCAAATCACATGTTGCCGAAGTAGATGGTTTCATGAGGGCCTCCGAGGTGGTATTTACCCTATCTAGCACGGCTGCGGTGCGGTATTTTTCGTTGTCGGTTCGGCATTTACTTTCTAAATTTGAGGCTTACAAAACAAGAACTTTATGCCTGGCACCGAATTATTCGGGATTGAAGAAAAAAAAGAGGTGAACGATGTGCTCGAAACGGGCATGCTCTTTCGCTACAACCACGATGCACAGCGGAACAACATCTGGAAAGCGCGCGAGTTTGAAGCGGAAGTAAAAAAAATTACGGGCGCAAAATTTGCCCACGCGGTGAGCAGCGGCTCTACTGCGGTGGCATGCGCGTTGGCTTCGGCTGGCATTGGTGCGGGCGATGAGGTGATCGTGCCTCCGTTCACTTTCATTGCATCGGTGGAAGCCGTTTTATTTTGTGGTGCGCTTCCTGTCTTTGCCGAAATTGATGAGACACTTTGCTTGAGTGCCGCAGGAATCGAAGCGGCCATCACGCCAAAAACAAAAGCCGTGTTGCTGGTGCACATGTGTGGCGGCATGGCCAACATGGACGAGATCATCAAGGTTTGCAATGAAAATAATCTGACGTTGATTGAAGATGCAGGCCAGGCGTTTGCCGCTTCGTACAAAGGCAAAGGCATCGGCACGATGGGAAAAACGGGTTGCTACTCGTTCGACTTTTTCAAAATCGCTACCTGTGGCGAAGGCGGTGTGATGGTGACCAACGACCAAGAAATATATAAAAATGCTGATTGCTACAGCGATCATGGTCATAGTCACATAGGCAGCAATCGCGGCATGGAGCCTCATCCGATTGTAGGATTTAACTATCGCATTGGCGAATTGAGTGCGGCCATCGGCTTAGCGCAAACACGCAAAGTGCCTTTCATCTTAGAGAAAAATCGTGAGCATAAAAAAATACTCATCGATGAACTTTCAAAAATCCCCGGAGTAAGTTTCAGCACGTTGCCTGATCCTTCCGGTGACTCTGCTACTTTCTTAAATCTATTTTTGCCCGATACAAATTCTGCAAAAAGAGTTGTTGATGAATTCAACAAAGCCGGAGTTGCTGGCTTCAACTATTGGTTTTTGAATATGTATCACTTCATCAACCAATGGGATCACATCAAAGAATTGAAAGCGGCTGCGAAACTTCCTATCCATGTGTTGGGTGCTCCGCAAGATTATAAAAATCTTCATTTGCCCAAATCGCAGGAAGTGG
>JAYWDN010000146.1:0-22152 GCA_043780615.1 Bacteroidota bacterium
TTGAAAAGTTTTTCTTTCTCGTCTTTGCTGAGGCTCTCGTAGCCACGGTCGGAAATTTTATCGAGGATCGAATCGATTTCTTGTTGCGATGCCTTGGAGGGCGCAGACGGAGATTTTGGTGTTGATTCGCTTTTGCGATAGGTGACTTTCACTTTTGCGCGAGGGGCGAAGAGGTTTTTAAACCAATCCAAAACCACCGTTATCCAGCCGCCCCAGTTCACGCCCGCCTGCAGTTGCTTGACATACACAAAGCCCATTAGCGCGCCACCGAGGTGTGCAATGTTGCCGCCCGCGTTGGCGCCCACCGAGCCGAGAAAAGAAATCAGAATGTATATCCCTACAATGTATTTGATGCGCACCGGTCCAAAAAACAGGAGAAAGAATGTGTAATCGGGCAAGAGCGTGGCCGCCCCCACCATGATGGCATAGATCGCACCCGATGCGCCCACCATGCCAGAAAAATCGGATTGAGATTTAAAAAATGGAACGGTATTAAAAATCAAAAGATAAAACGAAGCAGCCGCCAGGGCGCCCAATATGTAGAGTGCCACTAATTTGTCGCTGCCCAGGTACTCTACAAATAATTTCCCAAACCAGTACAAGGCCAGCATGTTGAAGAGGATGTGGAAAATATCGGTGAGGCTGTGGGCAAAGGCGTAGGTGATGATCGTCCATGGGCGTGTGAGAAAATTGGAGAACACCGGAGGGATAGTGAATTGATCGTGCACTATTTTAAAAGCCATTTCAAATCCGCCTATGCGAGCGATCACAAAAAAAACTCCAAGCACTACAAACAAGGCCACATTGATCACGATCAGTTGCACATGGCCGTTGTTGGGTTTGTTGAATGCGTTTTTAAATTCCTCTAACACGGATCAAGATTTTAGGATCAGGATTTTATGATTGACAAGATGAACTGGATTCTTTAGCTACTAAGTTAAAAAAAATGTATCCATTGTTGTTGTTTAGTCACCCTCTCTTTTGGAGAGGGGTGGGGTGAGGTTACTTTCTCCCTTGACTTTTCCAATAGGTGATAATCACAAACGCCACCAACGCTCCGCCAAAGTGCGCCAAGTGTGCCACGGTGCCAGAGCGGTCCATCAAAAACGTAATGCCTCCAATCACAAACACCATGTATTTTGCTTTGATGGGAATGGGTGGAAAGAGCAACATCAGTTCCAGATCGGGGAACACCAAACCGAATGCCATCAAAATTCCGTAGAGTGCGCCCGAAGCGCCAAGCATGGGGCCGCCCTGGCCGGGAAAGAAAAAATAATTGACTCCTGCGTAGATCACGCCTGCACCAATGCCCGTGGCCAAATAGAAAAATAAAAATTTCTTTTCGCCCCAATGCTGTTCGAGGATCGGTGCAAACGAAGCCAACGCGAGCAAGTTGAAGAAAATGTGCCCGAAGCTGCCGTGTGCAAACATGTACGACAGAAACTGATACGGCTCAAAGTAGGGTGTACTCATCGGCCACAGCGAAAGGTATTCGGTGATGTGAAACTGTGAGGCCACATTTTGCAAAAGAAAGATCACCACGTTGATGATGACTAAGGTGCGGACGAGCGGAGTGATGTTGAACATGACGAATTAAATTATCGGGTAAAATAACTTTCAACCTTAGACGAGTCAAGCATAAAAAAGGTTGGCCTTCCATCCATCGAAAAATTGGGGTTGGGGCAAGCAAACAGTGCGCCTACGAGTGCCTCCATTTCTTCGGGCGACAGTTTTTGGCCCGCCTTGATGGACGCACGCTTGGCCAACGCCTGCGCCAGGTTTTCGCGCAGGGGCAAGTGCAGCTCCGATTGGTTTTTTTTGAACTGCTCCATCAAATCTTCCAACAATTCTTTTTCACTTCCGTGGATTTCTGTTGGCGTGCCCGAAACGAGCAACGTATTTTTTCCAAACACTTCAAAACGGAAACCGAGCGCGTTGATCTCGCGCTCCATCTCCATCGCCAAAGCAAAGTCGGGGGCGGTGAGCGTGAGTGTCTGCGGAAACAAACTCTGTTGGCTGTTGCCAGGCACTCCTTTTAATTGCTGCAAATATTTTTCAACCAAGATGCGCTCGTGTGCCGCCTGTTGGTCGATGAACATCACGCCACTGCGGGCAGCCCGCACAATATATTTTTGTTGAAATTGAAAAAGCCCTTTCTCGTTTTCTGCCATTGGGTTTTCTTCGTTCATAGAACTTGCCATGCGTACAGTTGTTCTTGGGGCGGACTCATTTTTAAACAAGCGCGATGTTGAGCCTTCCTGCTCAAACATTTTTTCCCAGTTCTGCAAGTTCGATCGTTGCAGCGAATTGCTGAACTGCTCATTGTAATATTGTTCGCGCGAAAGCGGCTCGTTGCTGAGTTTGCCAAGGAGGTTTACATCGGCAGCAAAGTCAATGGCCGGGGCGAGGTTGTGTGCGCCCAATGCCTGCTTCACCGCGCTCCACACCACACCGTACACTGCGCGCTCATCATCAAATTTGATTTCGGTTTTGGTGGGATGCACATTCACATCCACATGCTTGGGGTCGATGTCGATGAACAGGGAGTAAAATGGAAAGCTATTTTCTTGCAGCAACCCTTCGTAGGCGCTGGTGATGGCATAACCCAAATAATGATTGCGGATGAAACGTTGGTTTACAAAAATAAATTGTTCTCCTCTTTTCTTTTTGGCAAGCTCTGGCCTTCCGATGTACCCCGTGATTTTTAACAGTGAAGTTTCTTCTTGAACAGGTGCCAATTGACTTTGATAATTTTTCCCAAATAAATTAACAATGCGCTGGCTCAATTTGGTGGCAGGCAAATCGAAAAGCAGTTCGTCCGTTTGAATCAATGAAAAGGCAATGGAGGAGTGCGCCAGAGCCAACCGGACAAACTCGTCAGTGATGTGGTTCATCTCCACGCCATTTGATTTCAGAAAATTTCTGCGGGCGGGGATATTGTAAAATAAATTTTTGATGCTGATGCTCGTGCCTTTTTCACAGGCCACCGGCTCTTGTTTTTTTACTTCCGATCCTTCTACCAAAAGCAACGTGCCGAGGTCTTCGTGTGCTTGCCGAGTTTTCATTTCCATCTGCGACACCGCAGCGATGGAGGCCAGTGCTTCACCGCGAAAGCCCATGGTGCGCAGGCGGAAGAGGTCATCGGCTGTGCGAATCTTTGAGGTGGCATGCCGCTCCAAACTCATGCGCGCATCGGTCTCGCTCATGCCTTGCCCGTTGTCGATTACTTGAATGAGCACCTTGCCCGACTCTTTAATAATCAGCTTGATGGAAGTGGCGCCCGCATCAATGGCATTTTCGATCAACTCTTTCACAGCCGAAGCCGGTCGCTGCACCACTTCACCAGCGGCAATCTGGTTGGCAATAGCATCAGGAAGGAGTTGGATAATGTCGGGCATGCAAAACTATCCCGCAAGGTACAAAAAAGAGGTTGGCCGAAATAAAAAATTACCTAAGATCATCTTTAATTGAAAGCTTAGGTAATTTTTGTTCAACGATTAAGAGACAACAATCCGCTTATTTATAGCATAAACGTGGCTGGGGTAAATAAGTAGCAACTTGAAATTGCGCCACGATCTCAATCTTATTTGAAAAGCGGTTCTATCATGGCGCAAAATATTTGGGCCAGTTACATTTTCTGTACGAAACAATCACTCTAAATACGAACAGCTGCGCCAAGCAAATGTGTACTTGAAATCCAATTCTGTTCGTGGCGCGACTAAACAGATATTCTACACCACGGCCTGAAGGCCGCGGCAACTTGATTCGCTCAGGCTAAGCACCCACCAACTCTTTTTCGTTTTTTTCTTCCGCCACCAAATTCAATTCTGGTGCAAGGATCACGCTCACATTTTCCAATTCGCTCCACGCTTTTAGCTTCTCTAATTTTATCGAGCCCGACAAGTATTGGTGCCCGTTGCCTTGGTACCCATTTTTAAAATTTTCAAAATCTTTCGGGGTGATCAATGAACCCTGCGGCAAGCTGACCACTACGTCCACCAATGCTTCGTTGGAGAAAGGCAGTGCTTCACCTTGTGCAAATTTTTTGTACTCGTAGCGGTAGTCATAGGTGAGCGCAGAAATATCAGAGAGCACCGCAGAGCCAGTTGGGTAGCCACCTGCACCCTTGCCGATGAACACTTGTTTTTCCGCGAAAGCCCCTTCTACCAACACCGCATTGTACTCATTGCGCACGGAAGCGAGCAAGTGATCGGTGGGAAAGAACTGCGGAGCAACGAACCCAAAAATTTTATTTTGCAATTTATAGGCGCGTGCAATCAATTTGATCGTCAGGTTGTTTTCGCGTGCATACTTTAAATCGACTTGCGAAATTTTTTGGATGCCCACGTTGATGACCTCTTCGGGTTGGAGGAACACCCCAAACGTGTGGGCAATGGCAATCGTCAATTTGAATTTCGGATCAAACCCTTGCACGTCCAGGGACGGATCGCTTTCGGCAAAGCCCAACGCTTGCGCCCCTTTTAGCGCATCGGAATAACTTTTCCCTTCTTCAAAAATTTTAGTGAGGATATAGTTGGTGCTGCCGTTAAAGATCCCCTCGATGCTGGTGATCAAATCATTGTCGTAATACTCTTCAAGGTTGCGCAATATCGGGATGCTGCCGCACACGGCTCCTTCGTAAAGTACGGCACGCTGGTGTAGTTGCTGCAGTTGGTAGATTTCTTCGAGGTGCTCGGCAATCATCCGTTTATTGGCCGTCACCACGTGCTTGCCGTTTTGCAGGGCGGCTTTCACAATTTCAAAAGCAGCCCGCGAGTCATCGATCAGTTCCACCACCACGTTGATTTCTGGATCCTGAAGGATCTCATTTTTGTCGTACGTGAACAACGAACTGTCGAGGATGCGCGGCTTGTCGCGATTTTTCACGCAGATTTTTTTGATCTCTGCTTTGATGCCGTGCGTTTCGTTCAGCACGTGATAGAGGCCCTGGCCCACACAGCCGAAACCAAAGACACCGAGTTGCAAATGTTTGTGTTCCATGAATAAAATAATTTACAATTAAACTGATTTACCGATTGCTGTTTATACCTAAGCCCTAAGCCCCAATATCTGAGTCCTACTGATTACCGATGCTTCTGTCTTTAAAAAACCCCTGACAATTTTCTTAAGCTGATCGAACTCTACCAAAAACCCATCGTGGCCAAATACCGAATCTATTTTTTTAAACGTGGCACCCTCGATGTTTTCGGATAAAAACTTTTGTTCGCTGAGCGGAAAAAGAATGTCGCTTTCGATGCCCACCACTAATGTTTCTGCTTTTATTTTTTGTAAGCCATATTCCACACTTTCTCTTCCACGGCCAACGTTGTGGCTGTCCATGGCTTTGGATAAAATCCAGTAGGTGAAGGCATTGAACCGGTTGGCCAATTTTTCCCCTTGGTACTGTTGGTACGATGACGCGCGGAAGCCGTCTGTTTTTTCTGAATTTTTTTCCGATTGTGTTTCACCAAAGCCATGGTAGGCGCGATAGGAAATCATGCCCATGGCGCGGGCCGCCTTGAGGCCTTCGATGCCTGCTCGCAGATCGTTGTCTTTCCACGTGGGGTCGGCAGCGATGGCCATGCGCTGCGCTTCGTTGAAGGCAATGCCCCAGGGTGAATGCTGTGCGTTGGTAGCCACCGCAATTAAATGTTGAAACACTTCGGGTTTCTCTATGGCCCATTCCAGCGCTTGCTGTCCACCCAGCGAGCCGCCAATGACGGTGTGGATTTGTTCGATCCTCAACTCCTGCCGCAACAAATCAAAAGCCCGCACCATGTCGCGGTTGGTGAGTGCCGGAAAATCGTGAAAATATTTTTCCCCTGTTGCCGGGTTCACCGACAGAGGCCCAGTGGAACCGTAGCACCCGCCCAGCACATTGGCACAGATGATGAAGTGCTCACGCGGATCGAACGGGCTTGCCTGTCCGGCAGGCAGACCACCTTCGGTAAAGAAATTTTTCCACCAGTCGGTGAAATCCGAACTGCCCGTAAGGGCGTGGCACACCCACACCGCATTGTTGCGGTCGTGGTTCAGTTGGCCCAGGGTGGTGTACTTGAGTTGAAAACCGGAAAGATTTTCCCCGGCTTCCAATTCAAATTTTTGACGGTAATGAAATATGGATTCTGTCTTCAAGGTCAATATTTATTTCCTCTATGCGACCAATTCTTTTTCAAAGACTTTTTCAAACGCTTGAACAAAATCAGCCTTGATGTCGTCAATGTGCTCAATCCCTACCGACACGCGCAGCAGCGTGGGCAGCACCCCCGAGGTGATCTGCTCTTCTTCGCTCAACTGCTGGTGGGTGGTGGCCGAAGGCTGGATAATCAGCGTTTTTGCATCGCCCACATTGGCGAGGTGGCTCACCAACTTGAGGCTATCGACCAACGCAGTCGTATTTTCCTTCGAGCCTTTTACCGTGAACGACAGCACGGCACCAAACCCGTTCTTCAAATATTTTTTTGCCAATTTATGGTACGTGCTGCTGGCGAGGCCGGGATAATTCACGGTCTCCACATTGGGATGTTGCTCCAGCCATTGTGCCAATGCCAGGGCGTTGTCCATCGAACGCTGCACTCGCAACGAAAGCGTTTCCAATCCTTGAATCAGCAAGAAAGAATTAAACGGACTGATGGCCGGCCCGAAATCGCGCAGGCCTTCTACACGCGCACGGATGATGAAGGCAATGTTAGGCAAGCCCAACGGATTCCCTTCGCCAAACACTTCCCAGAATTTTAAACCGTGATAGCCTTCGCTCGGCTCAATGAATTGCGGAAACTTTCCGTTGCCCCAGTTGTAGTTGCCGCCATCTACAATCACGCCACCGATGGAAGTGCCATGGCCGCCAATCCATTTGCTTGCCGACTCCACTACCACGTGCGCACCGTGCTCAAGCGGACGGAATAAAAACCCAGCAGCGCCAAAGGTATTGTCAACGATGAGCGGGAGGTCATGTTTTTTGGCCAGCGCAGCAATCGCTTCGAAGTCGGGGATGTTAAATCCCGGGTTGCCGATGGTCTCCAGGTAAATCGCTTTTGTTTTTTTGTCGATCAGTTTTTCAAAAGACTCTGTGATGTCGCCTTCGGCAAAGCGCACGTCTATGCCCAATCTTTTGAAGGCCACTTTAAATTGATTGTAGGTGCCACCATACAAAAACGAAGTGGACACAAAATTGTCGCCCACTTGCAAAATATTGTTGAGCGCGATGAACTGTGCGGCCTGGCCCGAGCCAACGGCCAGCGCGGCCACACCGCCTTCGAGGGCGGCCACGCGTTTCTCAAACACATCGGTGGTGGGGTTCATGATGCGGGTGTAGATGTTCCCAAATTCTTTCAAGGCAAAGAGGTTCGCTCCGTGCTGTGAATTTTTGAACACATAAGAAGTGGTCTGATAGATCGGCACTGCGCGCGCTCCGGTGGTGGGGTCTGCTTCTTGCCCGGCATGAAGCTGAAGGGTCTCAAAACGTAAATTGGACATTGTTATAATTGTTTATGGTTGAAAAAAAATGGATAACAGGATGAAGTGCAGTTGACGGGAAACCAAGTCAATGCTTAGTGCTGCGCTGCGGAGGAATTATTCTCTCAACAACAACACGCCCGACAGGGCATACAAATAGCAATACATGGGCAAGCCATGCCATTGCACATTCGCTGGCGATGATCTAAAAACTTGTTGAAGGTTTCTAGTGAAGCGGCCAGGCTGGCCACAGAGATGAAAGTGTTTTTTGTTTTCATGTTGCTTTCCGGTTTATATTCCAGGAGTTAGCACCTTTCCCGATAGCTATCGGGAGGTTGCTAGCGCTTCACAGAGCCTGTCTCTCCACGCTTCTTTATAAATCGGTTGAGCATTGCTTCACCGACTATGAGGTCACAAACGTATAGCAGTTTAGTAGAGTTTCCAAAAAATTCATAAAAAATTCTTTGCCCTGACGAGTGTCGGAAATTTCAGGCAGGAAGGGAAATCGAAAAGGTGGAGCCTTCGTGCAGTTTGCTTTTCAGTTTGATGATGCCGTTCAGCCGCTCTACGGCACGCTTTAAAATGTAAAGCCCAAGGCCCGATCCCTTGGCGCGCTCGCTGGCACGATAAAACATATCAAAGATTTTTGCTTGGTGCACTTCGTCAATACCATGACCATTGTCTTCTACCTCAATTTGGATGAACGATCCATTTTGTTGAACCGAGACTTTCACAAATGGTTTTTCATCACCCGAGTATTTGATTGCATTCTCGATCAAGTTCTGCATGATCGTGTTGATGATCGCCCACTCGGAATAGTAGTTGAGATGGAGATCAATTTCTTTGATGAAGGTGATGCTTTTGAAATTTTCAAAGTAGCTGTACGAAGCAATGCACTCATCCACCAGCAACGCGAAATCTATCTTTCCTTTGGAATCGCCCAAGTGCTTCATTTGCGTGAGGTCGATAAGGCTCATCACAATGTTGTGCATCCGGTTGATCTGCGTGTTGTACATTTCAAAGTAGCGCAACGAGTCAGCATCTTTTATATCCAACTTTATTAAGTTGTTCAATCCCTGAAGGGAAGCGATCGGCCCTTTCAAGTCGTGCGACACCCGATAGAAAAAAGAGTCGAGCTCATCATTCTTCGATTCAATGATCAGGTTTTTTTCTTTCTCCACTTTGGTCTCATGCTCCAGCGCGTGAATCCGATTTACCGCATCATAGCTTTTGATCACGTTGTAGCTTTCTTGATTGATCACGGCCTCCTTGTGAACCAAATGTTTTTCTAAAAAGCCAAGCGCTTTTTCGGGCTCGTTCATTTTTTTGGCCAGCAGGTAAAGGTTGTAATACACTTTGAACCGATTGAATGCTATCTTGGCGGTTTCGGTGAGCCAAACTACTTGGTCAAAATATTTTTTTGCTTGAGGCAATTCGTTCAACTCCATGTGGGCTACCCCCAGTTTGTTGTAGGCCATGCCCAACCCTAGTTTGTCGCCTGCCATTTCCATGATGCGGATTGCCTCTTCCAAATCTTCGATTGCTTTTTTGCCCTGGCCAAGTTTGATAAAAAGCTTCCCCCGGCCATAGAGCGCAAATGCTAAACCACGAATGTCTCCGGTTTTATTTTTCAATTCGATGCTGCGCTCGATGGTTTGCATCGCCAAGTCGTGTTTGCCTTGGCTAAAATAAATGGCAGACAATGGATTGAGTGCATTTGATTCCAAGCCAAGTTCGCCAATCACCTGCGCGGCCTTGATCGATTTTTCATACGAATCAACCGCCTTGTCTTGGTCATTAAAATATTCGTAGATGGTGCCAATGCTTTTGTGCGTGCGCGCCTGGTTGTAGTGATCGTTGAGTTCGTGATAGCCGCGCAAACTTTCGGACAGCATCAGCAGCCCCTGATGGTATTTGTCGGAGCGGTAGTACACCCCGCCAATGTTGTACTTGGCATCGGCAATGCCTTGCACATCATCGTTGGATTCAAAAAAATCCAACGCCTCTTCTGAATATTTCTGCGAAGTTTCAAATTCACCTTGAATAAGATAAAAAAGGCCGAGACGATTTTTGGCGGTGGCCGTCAGGTGATGATGGCCTCCTTCAATAAATTGGTTTAGCAATTCCAGCGTTAGGTTGATGCTTTGCGATAAATCAGATACGCGCAAATCATAAGCCGCCTTTAGTTTGGCCGCTAATTGCGAGATAGGGTCGTCAACGGTGGATGTGCTTTGCATTGGAAGAAAGCGAAGTTGTAAACTTACAACTTTGACGGAATAAATCTACGGAGTGGCAGTCGCAAGAAACTCTTTTTTCAAGAACACAATTTAGCCTGTGTGATAAATATCATGCTGAATGATGCTCGCCAGTGCTTCCATCACCGCGGGCCCATGCCAAGCGGGCCCCGTGGAAAGATTTTTCAAGAAGGGTGATGAGGTTTTTTATTGCCATCTTTCAAAATCCTACGTCAGCATGCCGCCATCGACTTGCAGTACTTGCCCGGTGATGTAGGTGGACATGTCGGAAGCCAAGAACACGCATGCATCGGCCACGTCTTCGGGCTTGCCGCCACGCTTTAGCGGAATCGCATCGCGCCAACTTTGCACTACTTTTTCATCGAGCTTGCCCGTCATTTCGGTTTCAATGAAACCGGGGGCGATCGCATTTGAGCGGATGCCGCGCGAGCCCAATTCAAGCGCCACCGATTTGGTGAAGCCGATGATGCCCGCCTTTGATGCGGCATAGTTGGCCTGGCCAGCGTTTCCTTTCAAGCCCACCACCGAAGTCATATTAATGATAGAGCCGCCTTTTTGTTTCATCATCGGCTTGCACGCAGCCTTCACGGTGTTGAAGCACGATTTCAAATTCACGTTGATGATTTTGTCCCAAGCTTCTTCGCTCATGCGCAACAATAAATTGTCCATGGTGATGCCCGCGTTGTTGATCAAAATATCGAGCGAGCCAAAATCGGCAACCACATCGGCAATGAGCTTGTCGGCTTGCGCAAAGTCAGAAGCATCTGAGCGGTAGCCTTTTGCTTTTACGCCTTTGCCTGCGAGTTCGGCTTCAAGCGTTTGACCTTGCTCCACACTTGATAAATACGTGAACGCCACGTTCGCGCCTTGCTCTGCAAATTTTATAGCGATGGCTTTGCCAATTCCTTTGGATGCACCTGTGATAAGTGCCGTTTTATTTTGGAGGAGCTTCATTTTTCGATTTTATAGTTTGATAAATAGTAGAGACAATACCGATGAGTACTAGTGAAGTATGAATAGCCAAGATCAAAAATCATGATCATCATTAAAAGTAAGCCAATGATTTTTAGAATTCCTCCGCTTTGCTTTTGCGAAACAATAAAGACACTTCCGAGGATGTAAAAAATGTTTTCGCAAATAAGAAGAATGGAATGACGTAGTTTCATTATATGTTATGGAAAGAAGCGATAGATTTCTTTTCGGTGTAGGATTCTTTCAAAAATTAATTAGTCAGCTTCAAGTTGAACGCCAGCCCTATAATTCCCAAATCGGATTCTGTAATAATTTTTGTAGCCTTCTAATTTCTCAAGCCCAATGATTTCTTTTGGCGTGTTGAAACCCATCATCTTTTCAAATACAAAGGATTCTACCTTTGATCTATCTTGACTGGGTAGTTTCGATAAGTCTTTCAAAAACTTTTTATTGTAAACTACTTTCAAGGCGATTTCTTCAGTTTAGCATAAAAGGCTTTGGCTTCGTTTAGTTCAAGACGATCGTCTTCCTTATTTTCTTTGATGTATTTTGCCAGCACATAGTCCTCAAGCAAACTTTCCATTTTTTCATACGTCTTGATGTCCAACTGAACTGCAATTTTCTTTGCGCGTTCGTTCACGATATATTTCTTTTTTATAGAGAGCATGGCCTTAGATTATTAACTCAAAACTAATCTTTTTTCGGCATTGATTTTTTAGGTTAATTTGCCCCGTTTTAAAATCAAATCCTTATGGCATCATTCGACTTAATAGTAATTGGCTCTGGCCCCGGTGGCTATGTGGCCGCCATCCGCGCCTCGCAACTTGGTTTGAAAGTGGCCGTGGTAGAAAAGGCCGAGCTCGGTGGCATCTGCCTCAACTGGGGTTGCATTCCTACCAAAGCATTATTAAAGAGTGCCAATGTTTTTGAATACATCCAACATGCCAAAGATTATGGTATTGAGGTGAAAGAGGCCTCGGCCGATTTTGCTGCCGTGGTAAAGCGCAGCCGCGAAGTGGCCAACGGCATGAGCAAAGGAATTCAGTTTTTGTTTAAAAAAAATAAGGTCGAACACATTGCCGGACATGGCAAATTGAAGAAGGGCATGAAAGTTGAAGTGACCGATGATACCGGAAAGAAAACCGACTACGAAGCCAAGCATATTATTTTGGCTGCGGGTGCACGCTCGCGCGAACTGCCCGCGTTGAAAATCGATGGTAAAAAAATTATTGGCTACCGCGAAGCCATGGTGCTGTCCGAGCGGCCAAAGAAATTATTAGTCGTGGGCTCTGGTGCCATCGGTGTAGAGTTTGCTTATTTCTATAAAGCGATGGGCGCAGCGGTGACAATCGTAGAGTTTCTGCCGCGTGTGGTTCCGGTTGAGGATGAAGAAGTTTCCAAGCAATTGGATAAATCATTTAAGAAATCGGGCATAACCATTTATGTAAATTCTGAAGTTACCGCAGTGGATATCAAAGGAAAGGGATGTATCTCTACTGTGAAAACTCCTACCGGAGAAATTAAAATTGAATCCGACATTGTTCTCTCGGCTGTGGGCGTGGCCACCAATTTAGAAAACTTGGGCCTGGAAGAAACCGGAGTGAAGACCGACAAAGGAAAAATTGTGGTCGATCAATTTTATAAAACCAACGTAGCTGGCGTGTATGCTATTGGAGACATTACTGCTGGCCCAGCCTTGGCGCACGTGGCCTCGGCCGAGGGGATTATTTGCGTAGAAAAAATTGCAGGCCAAAACCCAGAGCCACTCAACTACAACAACATTCCGGGCTGCACGTATTGTTCTCCTGAGATTGCATCGGTGGGCTACACCGAAGAAGCTGCCAAGAAAGCGGGGTATGAAATTAAAGTGGGCAAGTTTCCCTTCACGGCATCGGGCAAAGCAAAAGCCGCAGGTGCACCCGATGGTTTTGTAAAAGTAATTTTCGATGCCAAGTATGGCGAGTGGCTGGGCGCGCACTTCATCGGTGCCAACGTAACCGAGATGATTGCCGAAGTGGTAGTGGCCAGAAGATTAGAAACCACAGGCCACGAAATCATCAAGTCTGTTCACCCACATCCTACCATGAGCGAAGCGATCATGGAAGCGGCCGCTGCTGCCTACGGAGAAGTGATTCATTTGTAAAGAAGCACACGCGATGGATTTGTGCGTGGCGCAAAGCAGTCCCCTGTTAGTAGATTGCTTCCTCGCAATGACGCTCACCGGATTTAAAAAAAGAAACTCACCCTCGCCTTCAAGAAAAAGGGCGTGCCCGGGGTAAAATGAATTTCCTTAACAGGTACAGTTTCATTTTTCAACCGTGAGGTCGTAGCAAACTGTGCTTCCTTCCATTGTGTATCAAAAATGTTTTCTGCCGAGAGGCCAATCTCATACTTCGGCTTGGTGTAGTTGACGATTGCATCCATAATAAAATAACCTTTGGCTGTTATCGAATAATCTTCATTGGCCGGGCGGGCGGCCATGTAGCGGTAGCGCATGCTTCCGTTCAGCCCGTTGCCTTTGCGAAACGACAAACCACCGATGCTGGTGAAGAGCGGTGCCAACGGGATATAGTTTTTGCCTTCGGGCGATTCGGTTGATCGCGGATGGGTGTAGCTCAGGTCCATGTCGGCATAGAGCCATTGGTACATTTGATAGCGCACCGAAACATCAACGCCTTTGCGAAAAGTTTTTCCGCTCGGCTCAATGATCGCATCATCGCCCACGTACACAAACTCTTGCCGCAGGTCAAGCACCCACAGCGCAGCATTGATCAGCACGTTGGGCGATGGCTTGAACAGCGCGCCCAAATCGGCACCGGTGGCTTTGGGCAAAATGTCTTTGCCGTTGGTGGCCACCGATACGCGCGTGTCGTTGGAGTGAAAGCCTTGCCCCATTTTCAAATACAGCGATGTTTCTGAATTCAGTTTATAATTGAAATTCAGTTTTGGACTAATGATTCCCTTCGTGGCGCTTCGTTTTTGTGGGATCAACTTGTCATCGTATTCAAAAATAAATTGATCATAGCGCACGGCTGCATTCACCGAAAGCCGTGGCGTCAAGTCCAATGTCTCCGATATGAAAACACTCGCGTTGGTCTCCCTAACATTGCCCCATTTAAAATTGCCAAGGTATTGTCGCTTCACCGTGTGTGCCAGCCGCACGTTGTCGGCATTGTCCCTGCGCAGCGCACCACCAATTTGTGTTTCCAATTTTCTGCCACCGATAAAAGATTGCTGCGTGTAGCTTCCGTTGTAACCAAAAATTTTCCGACCCTCGCTTTGGTTGATCTGGTCGCCATGGATGGAATCTTTTAGAAAGAAAGTGAAATTGGAATACAAGCTGAAATCATACTTGGTGAAGTAAACCTGGTTTTCGATCAAGCCACCGTTCTTCAACGTGCGGATGTGTTTGATGGTAGCGTTGGTGCGGCTGGTGTTGCCACCTTCGGTAGGGTCGATCGAGCCAAAGCGGGTGATCATTTTATTGTCCACCGCGCGGTCGGGTATCTGCCCCGAGGCATTCCATTTGCTGTCGAAGGTGGAGACCGTGGCCGTGATCATATTTTTTTCGTTCCACCAAGCGGTGTATTTCGCCATCGCGTTCAGCCTTCTAAAATCTTGCGTGTGTTCGAAGAAGCTGTTCGTGTGCGAAAACTCCGAAGCCACATAAGCCGACTGTTTGAAGTTTTTCGTTTCACTTTTCTTGTTCAGCAAGTTGATCATCGCCATTCCGCGCGCCAACCCAAACTGTCCGGTTTCAAATTTTATCTGGTTTCTGCCGAGCGTGGTTTTGGTTTTGAAGGCAGCGTAGCCGGCCGTAGTAAAATTTCCTTTGTCGGCACAATAGGGACCTTTGTTGAAATCAACCGACTCGATGGTTTCGGGGATCACGAAATGAAGGTCGGCATAGCCTTGTCCGTGAGCATGCGAAACCATATTAACAGGCATGCCATCCACACTCAGGTTAATGTCGGTGCCGTGGTCGAGATCGAAGCCGCGAAGAAAAATCTGTTCTGCTTTTCCTCCTCCGGCATGCTGTGCAATAAAAAGCCCGGGGATCATCCGCAGTACATCTTGCGAAGTATTTACGGGCCGCAGCTTGATGTCGATGGCCGAGATACTGGTCAGGTTTTTTTCTTTCGAATCAGAAACGGTCACGTCTGCCAGTTGAAGACTTCCCGATTGGAGGGCTGAGGCGATCAAAGTTTTCTTTCCCGCTTCGATACTGATTTTTTCGTGTTGTGTTTCAAAGCCAACAAAAGAAATCACGGCATCATAATTTCCAGCAGCGAGGTTGGCGATCTTAAAATTCCCCAACGCATCCGATTGTGTGCCCACCCTAGTTCCAGCCAATACAAGGGTCGCGCCCGGCAAAGGGGATTTATTAGAGTCTAATACGCGGCCTTCGAGCGAACCCGTTTGCCCATACGCTTGAGCGAATACGATCAAAAAAAATAGAGTTATATAAAAATATTTCATGTCATTAATGGATAGTCAATTTTTTCAGAATGAATTATGACATACAAAAGCAACCCAACGGATTACCTCCTGCAATAATTTTTTAATTAAAAAAGCTAACGCAATTCAATTCTTACTTTTTGAAAAAGGATTTCAAAAGAAATTGAGAGCACGCTATGGACTGACTACGCCTGTGGGGGAGGAGAGAAAATAGTTAAGGGAATTTCTTTAAAACAATCATTTAAAAAAACAAAACGTAAGCTCCTTAGAAAGTCTTTTTGAAAATTGAAACCGGAAATAGTTTCTAAATAACTGAAGCAATAAAATATTTTTGATTCAGCCTTAACGGGCTGATGGTGATTTTCTTTTTGTATTTTTTTTGTGAGATGGTCATGGTCACTAAACCCATGATGGCTATGCGAATGAGCCACTACATGGCGATGGAACGGATTAGGGATTTGGTGCAGCACCTCGTGGGTAGCTTCAAGAAAACAATACCCCCAGATAGACGCTGCGTAAAAGCAAAGGATCAATATGGAGGCAGTCTTTTTCAAATTATTTTATAATTAAACGTCCTTGCGAACATCTGCAATGGATTGCTGCTGTTGCGCGAAGCAATCTTCTGTTTGGGGGTCGCCTGTACCGTACCGTTCAGGCCGCCACCGAAATCGTACGGAGGGCAGGCAGGCTCGCGATGACGCAAATTTTTTAGTTTTGAGTAACATCAGTTTTTTAAATAGCGTTCAATGTTTGTGGTGACAGCAGGGCCCAATTCAAACGTGCTATGCAACGCTTGCGTGAGCAATATTTTTGATTTTTTGTTGTCTCGGTTTTTATAGATCACGCCTAAGTGGTACAAGGCTTCGGGTTCAAAAGTTTTCCCTTCAATATGTTGTTGAGCTACTTCCACTGCTTTATTCACTTCGCCATTTTGAAAATAACCCCAAGCCAGCAAATCGTACGATTGGGGCGTAGGGCGATTTTGAATTTCAACCTTAGCAATTTCTAAAGTTCTTGCCGGATTGCCAAATTCTTCGGCCTCCAACAACGCCATGTATTTATTGTACATGTTGCCATACTTGGCCAATGACGCCTGTTGGGCGAACAGTTGCAATTGTTTTTTTTGTTCGACAATATCATTTTCTTCTTCGGCAATTTTTGCCAGCAGCAAGTGCATGTCGGGCATTTCTTTTTTTGTTTGCAGCGCAAGGGCAATTTGTTTGGCCAGTGCCGTGTTGTGATCGTGCGAAAGCGCAATCCATGCAATGCCTTTCAAAGCAAAGTCATGCGCTGGGTTTTTCTTCAACACATCCAGGTAGGCGTGGTAGGCATCTTCCACCCGGCCGGCATGTCCATACATGTCGCCAAGGTTGGAGCGTGTCCAACAGTACAATGAAAGATCGTCTTTGATCCGCTCCAGTGCTTGCTCCATTTTTTTTATGGCTACATCGAGATGTCCTTCGTGGTCATCCACTTTGGCAGCGCGGACGAGGTAAGCGAAGGCGTTTTTGTTTTCAAATTTTGAGAGGATGTATTTCGCTCCGCCATAGTCGCCCAACTCCATATTGATATCAAATAAGATAAACAGCGAAGAGGCTTTGTTGTCGCCAACGGCCAATGCTCTTTGGGTATATTTTTTTGCATGCAAAAACTCATGGCGCGTCATGCAGTTCACTGCCAACGCTTGGTATGATCCGGTGCGGTTGGTATCTGCTTTCAATATTTTTTGATGGATGCTGTCGGAAACAAATACGTCTTCAATCTTGCCCGTGATGGCAAACCGATGCGCGTAAGTTCCTGCAATCTTTGATTGGTACGTGAGGCTTTGAGAGGTTGTGTTTTTGGTTGCCCAAAATAAAAATTCCTTGTTGCAATTATTTAAAGCCACCGAATCAGTGACCTGAAGATAGCCTTCATAATCATTGAGGTTCACAATATTTTTCTTTTCGGTGCAAGCCGTAAGAGCAACTGCAAAAGCGAAAATGGCAACTTGGAATATTTTTTTCATAAAATGGAAAGGAGTGATTAGAAATAAACAAAATTTGTTCCTGCCATCCGACAGGAACAAATTTTGTTTGAATTAGAAAGGAGCTGCTAAGTAAGGGAATGTTGAAAGGAATGCTTTGTCGTTAGTGCCAACGTGGTCGCTGGTAAGGCCGGGGTTGCTTGATCCAGCTGTTCCACCAAAGATTAAAAGCAATTCGGTATCGATCACATCATCGGCCAGCGCGCGTCCGGTAAGTACATTTGTTCCATCAAAGAAAGTAGTTGTTGCCGTTAACGAAACATTCAGTACGTCTGTAGCGAGCAACCCCGTAAAGACTGCACGGGTTTGACCCAGTGCGTTGCCGGGATAGGGAACGCCATTGAGTGCGTCTAACCGTGCCGCAAAAATAGAATTGTAGGTAGCGTCCATCAGTGAAGGGATCGTTTGGTTGAAGGCATCCTTAGGGGCGCCCGCTGCAATAAATACAGTGTTGATTGCTGGTCGTGCCATCTGATCCTCTTGCTGATAGACAACTGTTGGAAGGGCATCCGAACTTTTCGAACAGCTGGCCAACGTCATCGCGCCAGCTACTGCAAGCAGCGATAAAATTTTTATTGATTTTTTCATGGTCATGATTTTTTAAAAATTACATTTTACGGTTAGAAGTAGCCCAGATGTTTACAGGGCCAGTGCCTAATGTCGATTTTGGCACTTCGATCACCAGCGACATTACATTGGTGCCTGCAAAGTGGTCAACACCAGGGTTATTAAAACCAGTAGCCGTGCCACCCAAAATTTTCTTGAATTGGTCCAAGTCAAAGAAGAACGGATCATCGCGCGGGCCAGCAAATACCGAGATGCTGTTTGCTGTTGTGATCGTAGGCGCGGTAGCAGCGTAGGTGGTGATGGGACCTTCTGTTTTTGTGGAGGCATTAATAAGCGTGCTCTTCAAACCAGTTTGGATCGGCTTGGCCGGGCCGTACACTTGTACTTTGCCACTTGTAAAAGTAGCTTGGATCACTAAGTCTTCGATGTTGTCTTTCGGGGTCGAGTTGTCGATGTTGATCTCGATCATTACTTCCGGATCGAATGCAGCAGCACCCGTAGCAGATGGGGCAATCAAGCCTTGTGTGTTTACTACAAACACCATGTTTGCAGGATTGGTGAGGCTTTGAAAAGCATAGACATCGGTGATGTCTGATGTTTTTCCAGTCACTGCCGGAGCATCATTGTGGTCGGCAGCAATAAGATAAATGCCAGACGCAGCCAGTAAACTGACCAACGCGATGGCAAGTACCTTGCGGGTTGATTTTGTTTTCATTGATTTAATGGTTTTGTTTTAAATGATTGAGAGTATCTACGAAGCCAACAGCAGGGTTGGATTTTCTGCGCGACCTATTTTAATTTGTTGTATCATATTCAAACAATTTGAATATCTTGCTTTCTATATTATAAAGTCATTACGCTTTCCAAAACCCATATCGAAGAAGATGAATTGGTATCGCGGCTGCAAGCCAAGGATACGAATGCGATGGATTATTTGTACCGACACTACTCAGGTGCATTATATGGAGTGATCCTTCGCGTGATAAAAAATGAAGACATTGCACAAGAAGTATTGCAAGATTCTTTTTTGAAAATTTGGGATAAGATCGAAACCTACGATCCATCGAAAGGGAAACTGTTTACATGGATGCTCAACGTTACGCGCAATTTGGCCATTGATAAAACACGCTCAAAAGAAATGAGCAAAGGAAAAAAAACCGATGACATTGATCCTCTCGTAAATAGAATCGATGGCCGCAAGTACAGCACGCAACAAGAAGAAACCATCGGGTTGAAAGAAGTGCTGAACCGGCTGCCCGAAGAACAAAAATTTGTAGTAGAACATTTATATTTAAAAGGGTACACACAATCTGAATTGGCAGAGGAATTTAGTATTCCGTTGGGCACAGTGAAAACACGAACACGGTTGGCATTAATTGAATTGAGAACAATATTGAAAGAGAATTGAATATAACAGAATACATATCGAGCGGAATATTGGAAGCCTACGTGCTGGGCGAGTTGACGGATGCCGAACGCGCTGCCGTAGAAAAGAACCTTGCCCAATACCCAGAGCTACGCAAAGAACTGACACGCATTGAAGAAACCAACGAATCTCTATGGATGCAGTTGGCGGTAGAGCCGCCTGCTTCGGTGAAAGCGAAAGTGATGGAGGCCATAACACCCAAAGGCAAAGTGGTGCAAATGCAAACTTCCCCGGTGCTGCGTTGGAAATATGCAGCGGCAGCTTCGATCGTGGTTGCCGTAGGTGCGATGTACTTGGCTTATGACTATCATGCCAAATGGAAAAATTCTGAGTTTGCATTGAACGGATTGATCGCGCAAAATCAACAGATCGCCCAAGACTACAACCGCGTGAACTTACGCCTCGATAAGATGGAAAACGATCTTCATGTGATCGACAACCCCGCATTCACGAAAGTGATTATGAAAGGGACACCCAATGCGCCACAGGCCGTTGCCTCGGTGTATTGGAACAAGCAAACGAAAGAGATCTTCCTGAGCATCCAAAATTTGCGCGAGCTTTCTCAGCAAAACCAATATCAACTGTGGGCTGAAATTGATGGGAAAATGGTAGATGCCGGTGTATTTGACGGCAACATTGCGGGCCTCGTTAAAATGAAAAACGTTGATAAATCTACGGTTACCGTCTTTGCCGTTACCATTGAACCCCGCGGAGGCAAGCCCACGCCTACCGTGGAAACTCTACAAGTAGCTGGTAGCGTGATCAAAAGCTAAGCTTGCCGTTTCCCAAGGTTAAATTTCCTGAATCCCCCAATGACGGTTGATCTATTCTTAGGTAAATCTCGTATATCCATTTGGCGTCAAAATCAACAGTTGAAAGAATGCTAATAGTATTTAAATTACTTTTTAGTACTTTTATCTTAATTATATTAAAATCAACATGTTATGAAAACGATCCCAATCCTTTTCCATTACCAACGAGCCCGCGTTTTTGGCTGGGTGGTGTTGCTGTGCATTATAGGGTATATTGCATTGAATATCCCCCCCGCAGTACATTAGCTAATGACCAAAAGAAACATTTCAGTAAAAAGCTACTACCAAAGAGCCAAAGTGTTTGGGTACCTCATCCTCATCGTGGCTATGTCGCTAGCCGTTATCTACCTCTTCGAAATATTCGCTCAGTAATTCTGCAATCAGTTGCTTGATCTCATTTTCTGAAAGGATGTGAGGATTATCTTGTTTTTGCAAAATTAACTTGCGCTCAAATCCATAGATTTGTTTCGTTCATTTCTAAACTCAACCCTATGCGTTTTTACCGATTGACATTTTTGACATTTGGTTTACTTTTTGCGATGTCATTGCAAGCGCAAAACCAAGATTCGATACAGCAGGTTATTTATCAGTCGGCATTGCAGAAGTTGAAGAGCACAAATTATGCCGAGGCTTCTTCACAATTCTCGCAATTGATCGCTGCCAATTTTGCCAACAAAGAAGTGTATGTGAAGCGTGGCATGGCGGCTTTCTTGCTCAACGAGTTTGAAAAAGCGAAGGCCGATTTTGACGAAGCCATAAAAGCGCGCATCAACACCGAAGAACTTTTTGAATACCGAGGGCTCGTTCGCTACAAGCTCGATGATTTTGCCGGAGCCTCGGGCGATCTCGACAAGGCCGTTTCGATGGGCGCCAAGAGTGCAGAAGTTTTTTCGGTGCTGGGCAATGCCAAATTCCGGTTGGACAACTACAAAGACGCCATCGCCAATTACGATAAAGCAATCGCTGCGGGAAAAAAAGAGGCTATCCTTTTCAACAACCGAGGCAAAGCAAAAATGATATTGAAAGACTTGGCCGGGGCAGAGAAAGATTTTTCGGAAGCACTTGCCTTAAAATCCGACTACGACAAAGCACTTGAGAACCGGGCCGAGGTGCGCTATCAATTGCAAGATTGGAAAGGGGCTGCTGCCGATTTTGATAAGATTATTTCCTCGGGCCGCAGCGATGCCGACCTTTTCCAAAAAGCAGGCACGGCAAAATTTAGCGTTCAAGATTTTAAAGGCTCGGCCGAAGCATTGAGCAAAGTAGTGGGCAAAGGGGTGAAAGACAAAGAAGTTTTTAAGATGCTGGGCATCAGCTTGGCGAATACCGAAAATTTTGCAGACGCATCGAATGCACTCTCAGCGGCCGTTTCGATGGGCGTCAGCGACAAAGAAGTTTTTGAACAGCTCGGCACGTGCCAATACAAAACAAAAGATTTTTCGGGGGCGATTCAATCGTTAAGCCGAGCGGTAGCGATGGGATCGAACACCAAAGAGATTTTTCTTTTTAAAGGAATAGCCGAATACCAGCAGAAGGACATCGACCATGCAGAGAAAGATTTGGAGAAGGCCGTGAGTATGGGAGTATCTGATTACGATGCCTTCAAAGCGTTGGGCGACAGTAGATTTTTGAAAAGCGATTTCGCGAATGCGGTAAAATATTACGACAAGGCCATCGCCTTCCCACAAGCCGATGCCATCGCGTTCAACAATCGCGGCAAAGCAAAGTCAACGCTGGGCGACCTGCATGGATCACTCACTGATTTTGACAAAGCCATTTCATTAAAATCCGATTACAGCAAGGCCATTTTAAACCGCGGCACGGTGCGTTTCAATTTAGCCAACTACCAAGCCGCAGCCGAAGACCTCGACAAAGTGCGCAGCACCGAAGGCGAGTCGGCAGAACTGTTGCGCATGCTTGGCATTGCCAAATACAATTTGAAAGACCCTGCGGCCAAAGATTTTTTGGAGCGTGCCGTGAAGGCCGGGACGAAAGAAGCAAAGACCAATTTGTACCTCGGCTATCTCCGCTATGAAGCCAAAGATTTTAAAGGAGGCATCGAATCGTTGAGTGCAGCCGAAACACTTGGCGAAAAAGAAATTGAATTGTATGAAAAGCGCGGAAAATCTTTTTACGAAACGAAAGAATATTCAAGTGCCATCATCGATTTGGAAAAAGTGG